>JAAETT010000414.1 GCA_024228115.1 bacterium | reverse complement strand
TCGGTCGGCTTCAGATCATTCGGTTTCCCTCCTGTCTGCGACCCAAGCTACAGGGCTCCTGACTCCTGCCCTGGCGGGACTGGCTCCCGCTGGATGCGCCAGCCTTAAGCTGGACGCACTCTGTTCTCAGTATTCATCCGCGTTCGTCTGATCGCCAGATCTTCGGGGCTCGGAGCCAGTGATCAGGACGCTTGGCTCCAGGTATAGCGGTGGTGGAGCCCGCCGACGCGAGGAGACCCGACGACTCGTGCACGAAGCGAGGGTCGGCGCTCGACGGGCCTTCCAAGCGGCGAGTCCCTCAGCACCGTGTGCACGCGGTCTCGTTCGTAGAAGTCCACATACTCGCGGAGCAGGCGTCGCAGGTGGTCCTCGTTTAGGACGATGACATGATTGAGCAGTTCGCGTCGCACGGTACCAACGAAGCGCTCGGCGATTCCGTTCTGCCATGGACTACAGAAGGCGGTTCTCCTGGGAGAGACCCCGAGGTTCGCAATCGCCTTCGTGACCGCCGCCGAGAAGATCGCATCGTTGTCGTAGATGAGGAAGCGGTGCGAGGCATCGCCCGGAAACGTCTCACGCAGCTGCCGGATCACCCAGCTTGCAGTCGGGTGCTCGGTGACGTTGAAGTGGAGGACGCGACGTCTTCCGTGGTCGAGCGCGAACCACACGTACAGGAGCCCGAACCGGACCGTCGGGACGACGAAGAAGTCCATGCCCGCGACCACTTCCTTGTGGTTGCGGAGGAACGTCTTCCAGCCCTGTTGCTGGTCTGGGTTGGGCGGTTTGACTGGGAGGTAGCGGGAGACGGTCGCAAGGCTCAAGCGGACCCCCAGCTTCAACAGCTCTGCCTGGATCTTTCGGGCCCTCCAGGGGTTCTCGGTAGCCATCCTGACGATGAGCTGTTGGATCTCCTTGGAGATCGGGGGGCGACCGGGGCCGGGCTTCGAGATCGATGTCCAGTGGCGTCGGAAGCCTTCACGATGCCAGCGAACGACCGTCTCAGGTTTGACGATGACCAGGGCACTCCTCCAGCGTGGCCAGAGACGCCCGAGGGCTACCCAGAAGGCGCGGTCCAGCGGCCTGAGGCGTGGTCTTCGTCGGTTGTGCGCTATAGGTCGCGAGCTGCTGCCTCAGGGTCAGTTCGACGATCGCCTGCTCACCCCGCGTTCTTAGGAGGGCCGTCGAGCAGCGAACGATCAGCACGATGAGGGAAAGGGTGGATCGCACCAGATGCAAGATGCTGCTCGATTCGCCGGGCGAGAACGAGCCTGAATCTTGCGATGCGTGGCGTGTATCATTGGCGGAAGGAGTCGGGGGCTGAGCTCGAGAGTTCCGTGCATTCGAGGCGGATGAATACTAAGAACGAACAGGGGGCGTGACCCCGGTTACACCGAGCCTGGAAATCCCTGACGAAGAGAGGCCTCCCAGACAGCGAGAATTGCTTCGGCCGCAGAAGGTCGCGGCACGCCCGGAGGTCTTGATGCTCGATCGTTGTGAAGGACCCCGCTTCGAGGCGCAGAACCGCTTCACCCCGAGGGTTGCGTCGGTTTCGACGCTCCTTCTGCTCCTCACCATGGCTTCCTTTCTGGCGGCCTGCTCGGGAGCACAAGATGAGGAGCACGCACTCCTGCGTTTCGGCTACGGGCCGGATGCCTACTCGCGGGAGAGAATCCGGGAGCTCGGTCCTCGACCGTATCTGGAAGAGCAGCTCTATCCGGAATCGATTCCGGACGACGACTTCGACGCGATGATGGCTGCCTACGCCTGGCGGGACATGAACTATCGCACCCTCGAGCAGACCTACTGCTGGGAAGATTGCCCCGCCGGTACTCCGTGGGATCTCCTGACGGATCTGAGGAAAGCCAAGATCCAGCGGGCCATCTACAGTCGACGCCAACTCGAGGCGTTGCTCGCCGACTTCTGGTTCAACCACTTCAACGTCTACGCCCCATCGGGTGTTAGCCAGACTGCGATCGTTCCCTACGAGCGGGATGCGATACGTGCCCACGTATTCGGCAAGTTCGAGGACATGCTGGTCGCGGTCGCGACCTCTCCCTCGATGATGGAGTACCTGGACAACACCCTGAGCACTCAGTGGGGGATCAACGAGAACTACGGCCGCGAGCTGCTGGAACTCCACACGATGGGCGTGGATGGTGGGTACACGCAGGAAGACATCATCGAGGTGGCACGTGCGTTCACCGGTTGGCAGGTCAGCGACGAGTGGGATGAGAATCCGACCGAATCGGGTTTCTTCTTCAACGAGGAAGACCACGATCCGGGCTCCAAGTCGATCCTTGGGGGTGATCTCGTGATTCCGCCTGGAGGTGAGATGCAGGATGGCTTCGACGTACTCCACCATCTGGCCCTCCGCCCCGAGACTGCGGACTTCCTGACTCGGAAGCTCGCCGAGCGCTTCATCGGAGGCGAACCGCACGAGCTCACACTGAACTACCTCTCGAATGTCTACCTCGAGACGGGCGGAGATCTTCGAGAAGTCACACGGGCGATGTTCCAGACTGCCGAGTTCTGGTTCATGACGCATCGCCGCACCAAGGTGAAGCGCCCGCTGATGTTGGTGGCGAGTACCGCCCGAGCTCTCGGTGCGACCGGGCCGGATCTGCCCCTCACCCTCACCTGGTACTTGAATGATCTCGGCGAGGATCTCTACGCCTATCCCCTTCCGACCGGCTACCCGGATGATTCCAGCTACTGGATGAACACCGGAAACCTGCTCTCCTCCATCAACGTCGGGCACGCAAGTGTCCGCGGATGGAGTGGCTACCAATACAGCTGGGACATCGCGTTCGAGGACGTCGACCAGGCTGCAGATGCGGTGATCCGACGCATGCTCCTGAACGGAGCCAGCGACCACACTCGGGCCAAGCTGGTCGAGCTGGGGGAGGCCCTTCCCGCTTGGACGGAGGGGGATCGGATGATCGACGAGCTGGGCGCGGCGCTCGTGGCGAGCCCCGAATTCCTGATGCACTGACCTGGCAACTGACTGCTCCGGAGATGGCGACATGACGTGGACACGACGAAACTTCCTGAAGACCAGCGGACTCGGACTCGCGACCGTGGCGCTTCCGGGCTTCTTCCCTGCACGCGTACGAGCGGCCGGAACTGAACCCGTGCTGGTGGTGGTCTTCCTGCGTGGCGGGCCCGATGGTCTCAACCTGGTGGTGCCGTTCGCCGACCCGGATTACGACCGCCTGAGGCCGTCGGTCCGTGTCGACATCTCTGCGGGCAGCGCCAATGACCTGGACGGGTTCTTCGGTCTTCATCCCTCCCTTTCCGATCTTCTCCCGATCTACCAGGCTGGGGATCTCGACTTGATCCATGCGGTGGGGCATACCGGCCTGGGCCGATCCCACTTCGATGCGGAGGATTTCGTGGAGCGGGCCGCTCCGGGCGACAAGCACGTTCGCCAGGGCTGGCTCAACCGGCTCCTGGAAATCGCTGGGAGCGGCAGTTCGCTCCAAGGAGTCAGCTACGGCAATTCGAAGGCCGCTTCGCTGCTCGGCCCCGCACAAAGCCTGGTGCTGTCCTCGCTAGGCGGTTTCTCGATCAAAGGGAGCTTCGCCGCGGAGCGTGGGGCAATGCTGGAGGAGGTCTACACTCGCGATCCCAGCAGCCTGCTCGGAGTCACCGGTGCCGCGACCTTCGAGAGCCTCGAGGTCATCGGATCGATCTCCACCGAGACCAGCGAGGTCTATCCCGATACCAGGTTCGGGGGCTCGATGCGCGAGATCGCAGCGCTGATCAAGGCCGATATCGGGATTCGGGTGGTCACGGTGAATCTCGGAGGCTGGGACCACCATTCGGACGAACTCGGCCGATTCGCCAGCGGAGCGGCGGATCTCGGTGCAAGCCTGGCCGCCTTCCATCGCGACCTGGGAGCCGACACGGACCGCACCCTCACGCTTGCGATGGGGGAGTTCGGTCGGGTCGGTTTCGAAAACGGCAGCAACGGAACCGACCATGGAACCGGCGGAGTGATGATGGCCCTCGGCGGCGGTGTCATCGGCGGACGGGTGCTGACCCGCGACGGTTGGCCCGGGCTCCGCGATCAGGATCTGTTCCAAGAGCGCGACCTTCAACCGACGACCGACTTCCGCGACGTCTTTGCCGAATTGATCGAGCGCCACATGAATGCCGACCCCGGGCAGATCATTCCCGACTTCACTCCCCAGGCCAGCCGCTACCCCGGCCTGCTCGCATAGCTTCCCCGGGAAGCCGAGTCGAAAGTCCCTATCCCGTTCGAAGGATTTTGGCAGAGTTGCCGGTCGGAGCACTCCTGAATAGGCAGCGGCTCGGGAGGTACTCCCCGTCGCGGCGATCCCCGGTCGGCGAGTAGTCGACGGAAGAGCTACTACCCGGTCATTGAGCGAAAACGCAGCCTGAATTCCCTATCTTCGTACCCCGAGAATCCGGGCCGAGCCGCCGGGCAACGAGCAGCACTGGAGGTGCCCTCGCACGGCCCCCCAAGGAGATCCGCCTTCCGGGGCGGAGCCCGGCGCGCGATGGAGCCGGCCCGAGAGCTTGCCTCTCCGAACGGATCGCCCGAGAGTGACCCTGGCGCGCCTTTCGACCGAAATCGACGCTCAAAACAGGGGCCGTCTACGGCCGCCGGCCGCGCTGGAACACATCCAGTGCTGCTCCTTGCCGGCCCTCTCCGGCCACGAGACGCAACTACACGTCATCGTTAGGCTCCCCATCGTCCTTACAAGCAGGGGGTCCCCCGTTCGAGCCGGGGCGCGCCCACCATCGCCCTCCTCCTCGCTACCAGCCTCGCAGGGCTGGCGATGCGGCGGCACAGGCCGCACTGACCAACCAGTTCAGCTTCGACTCGACACGCCCTGGCTTCGGTCGAGGGGTCTCCGGACTCGCCTGCCGAGAGCTACGCTCTCCAGCCTACCCCTGCAACGGAGGTCCCCCCATGTTCGGACTCGGCATGCCGGAGCTCATGGTCATCCTCGTGATGCTCCCCGTCATCTTCCTCCCGACCCTCTTCGCCTGGCGCACCCCGAAGCGGGCCCTCGTGCTCATCGTCAACCTCGGCGCCCTGGTCGTCGCCGCCATCCCCTTCGGCGTGTTCCTCTCCATCGCCGGCTGGCTCGGAGCACTGGTCGTCGCCATCACCGAGCGCAGGAAGCCAACCGTATCCGAACCCGCCGACTGAGCTTCCTGCGTGATCCGCTTCCGCTGGCGGTGATCGCCGTCTGCGGTGGGCTGCTGAGCGCCACCTGGTGGCTGACCTGCTTCGCGCCACAGCGCTACCTCCACTTCGTCGGCGCAGCACGAATCTGCTGAGGTGCCCCGGCTGCGGCACGAATCTCCCCAGCGACGACCCGACGGACTGGCATCTAGCCTGAACTATGCACGAAAGTTGGCTGAGAAGCTGGCTTTCCAATGTTTCAGCGTGCCGCGCGGCGATTGACGCTGACGGATCTCGTTTTGGGTGGTCGATGCCCATTCCGTGGCGCGAATGCGGAGTGTGCTT
>JAAETT010000413.1 GCA_024228115.1 bacterium | reverse complement strand
CGTCGGTGGGCTCGACACGGTCGCCCTGCCGTCGCCACGGTTGGCCGGCCTCTGGGCCCGTTGCGATGCGTGAGTGAATGGAGGCCGCCATCAGGGTTGCGAGCAGGGGGTCGTCCTCGGCCGGGCCTGGGTTGCCGTACTCGAGGTTGCGGTGCTCGAGCAACCGGATGATGCGGCGTGCCGTGCCCGCCATCACCCGGGCCACGTCCTCGGTCTCGGGAGGAGGTAGCGGCAGGAACGGGCCGGGTGCGTGGGCGGGGCCCGGGTAGATGCCGTCGAGAACCAGGCTGTGGAAGTGAGGGGTGAGGTTCAGCGCGGAGCCGAAGCGCTGGAGAAAGGTCACCGCGGCGCATTGGCCGCCGCGCACGCCGTGAAGGCTCCGGGCCCGACACCGCTGGTGGGCGAAAAGCGCGCGGAGGAAGGCGCGAAGCACGGCGCTCGTCAGCTTCGCGTCCCAGGCGCATGGATGGCGTAGTGGATAGGGCAGTGTGAGGACCCACTGCCGAATGGGGACAACGGGAAGGACGCGATCCACGAGATGAGTGGCGGTATCGGCCATGCGTCGCCCACCGCAGGAAGGGCAGAACCCGCGACCCTTGCAGGAAAAAGCCACCAGGCGATCGTGTCCACAGCTGTCGCAGTGGACACGCAGGAAGCCGTTCGCCAGCACGCCGCAATCGAGGTAGGCGCGGATCTCGCGTTCGACGAACCGGGCCACGGGCGAGCCCTGCTCGCGGGCGCCGGAAAGAAACGTCCCGAGCTGCTCGCGAATGACCCGGTGAAGGAGGGTCTTCTCTGGCCGGTGGCGTTCGTACTCGGCCACGGGGTCCCGCCCTCGGGACCGGCGTGGGGAGCGCCGCTGGAGAGACTACGGGGGAATCGCCTCATTGGCACCTGGCGCATGGGGGGCTGGTTCGAGCCGCAACCAGGCGGAGCCACTTATCCCAGGCCTCGATGGGTTGGGGCGGGTACGCGCACGAGGCCCAGGAGCCGCACGATTCGCGCGGGTCCACGCACGAACGGGAGGAGGCGCGTTCACCGCTGAAGTCAAGAACCGTTGATCTTGCTTAGGTTTAAGTTGCGGTTATTCTATAACCGATACTTAGAGGATGCATGGCATCTCACCTGCGGAAACATTGGGACGCGCAGATCCAGGGGATGAGTCGACGAGATCGACGCGGCGGCTTCTATGACGCCTACCTCGCCGACCCGCTGGTTGGCTGGGATCTGTCGATCCCGGCCGATGTGGCCGCCGATATCGCCGATGCCGAGGCGGCCGTTCGAGCGCTGAATGCGGCTGGTACCGCGCATGTGAGCCTCGAGGGTCTCGCCCGATTCCTGCTCCGCGCCGAATCGGTCGGTTCATCGAAGATCGAGGGCCTCGCAGTAGCATCCCGGCGGCTTGCGCGGGCCGAAGCTGCGATCGCGCTCGGTGGGGATGCGAAGGACAGGGTCGCGGTCGAGGTCATCGGCAACATCGCGGCGATGGAGGCAGCGATCGAGCTGGCCGCCCGCACCGAACGGTTCGAACTCGCCGAGCTGCTCTCGGTTCACCGCACGTTGATGGACGACTCCCCGACCCCCGAGCTCGGTGGCGTCGTTCGCCAGGAACAGAACTGGATCGGCGGAAGCTCATTCAACCCGTGCAGCGCCGCCTTCGTCCCTCCGCCACCCGAGCACCTCGACAAGCTCCTCTCTGACTTGCTCGACTATGTCAACGGCGATGAACACTCCCCACTCGTCCAGGCCGCCATCGCCCATGCCCAGTTCGAGACCCTCCACCCCTTCGCAGACGGCAACGGGCGAACCGGCCGAACGCTCATTCACGTCGTGCTGCGGCGACGCGGCCTCGTACCAACCTTCGTCCCCCCGATCAGCCTCGTGCTCGCAACCTGGTCCGACGACTACATCGACGGGTTGATGACGTTCCGCCACGTCGGCGAACCTGATGGCGCGCAGCGATCCCGAGCCGCAGCCGAATGGCTCCGGTTGGTTGCGATCGCCACGAGCCGAGCCTGCCGAGATGCCGAGCGCTACAGCACCGAAATCGACGAGATCACGGCAGCATGGCGAGCCAGGCTCGGCCGCGTCCGAGCCAACTCCAGCACCGATCTGCTGCTTCGTGTCCTTCCAGGCGCGCCAATCGTCACCATCGAATCGGCCCGCAAGCTGATCAGCCGATCCAAGGCTCGGACCACCGACGCAGTCAATGCTCTGGCGGAGGCAGGGGTTCTGCGTCAACGCAATGTCGGCCGGCGGCGCTACCGGGTCTTCGAGGCAACCGAGGTGCTCGATTTGTTCACCGGACTCGAGCGAGCGCTTGCCAGCCCAACCGGCGACACGAGAAGCGGCCGCCCAGTGCGGCCCGTACCCGATCGACCACGAGGCCGGGACTGATCATCACCCCGGACGATGCGCGCGATGGGCCGAGCGGCGTGTTGCCGTGAGGTGCTTCTGCCGATTGTGGGAGAAACAAGGCGCCCCGGGCGGCGGTTCCCGGAACTTGTCTGTTTCCCTTTGGGCTCCCTGTCTAGGAGATCTCTGCGAGGACCGGGGCGTGGTCCGAGGCGGTCAAGCCGTTCTGTTTCTTGCGATCGTCCCGGTCGATCGTCACCTCGCGGGTCCGCTCGCGGAGGCCCGATGTCCCCAGTACGAAATCGATCCTCAGACCGTGGCCTCGGTGAAAGGAGCCGCCCCGGTAGTCCCACCATGAGTAGGCCTTCTCTTCGGGATACAGCGCCCGGTAGAGATCCGTCCAGCCCTTTTCCGCGAGACGGCCCATACACGCTCGCTCAGCGTCGGTATGAAAGATCACACCGGCGAACTTCTCCTCGCTCCAGATATCGAGTGCGGTCGGGCAAATGTTGAAATCGCCGCATGCGACGGATGGCCCGGCAGGTGTGCCGAGATGCTCGGCGAGCGCGTCGAACCATACGAGCTTGCGCGGGAAATCGTTGGGGAGGGAGTGAGGCCCGTTCTCGGGTCGCATTGCTAGGTACTGCGCAGCAGGCTCACCGCCGCGGCGAGGTGCTCGGGGGTCGTTCCGCAACATCCGCCGACGATGGCGGCGCCGGCCTCTCTCCACGTACGTGTCAGCCCTGCAAACCGATCTGGCTCCAGGAGTTCGACGCGTTCCGATGGTGCGCCCAGGTTGGGGGAGAGAAGGAAGGGCAGGCCGCAGCCCTGCAGGATGGGAATGCACGCTTCCAGTGCCGAGATCGGCAGGCAGTTCACGCCCACGGCGAGAGGGCGGGCAGGAAGCACGGCGTCGATCCCCGCCTCGAGGGGTTCGCCGGAAAGAAGCCGGCCTTGCGCGTCGCATACGAAGCTCACCAGGAGGGGAAGGTCCACGGCCTGGGCCGCCAGGGCGGCGGCCTTCGCTTCGCGGGCCGTATTGTGGGTCTCGGCCAGGATGGCGTCCGCTCCAGCCCGGGCGAGCTGTTCTGCATGCTCGCGATGCTCCTGCTCCAACGCGCCGTCGTCGGGAACCCGGTCCGGCTGGTAGCAGTCCTCCAGCGGAGGTGCGGAGCCGAGCACCGCGCCGCGATGGGACCGGCGTGCGAGACGCACCGCGAGCCGGGTCAACTCCTCCGCACGCTGGCCCAGGCCGCAACGGGCCAGGACCCTGCGCTGGGTTCGGAAGCTGGCGGCGGTCAACAGATCGCAGCCGGCACGCGCATAGGCTGCGTGGATTTCCCCCACGAGTTCCGGCGTGTGGAGCAGGCCACCGCTCGACCACAGTGGCAGGTCGCACGGGGCGCCCCTCCGCTCCAGCTCCGTGCCCGTGGCACCGTCTAGAACGAGCATCCGCCCGGCCGCCAAGGCCTGGGAAACGTTCCTGTTATCTTCGTCCGCCATGCCCCGCACCGTCTCCGTTGCCAGGGACGAGCACGCCGGCCGGCTCGAGCCCCTGCGTCTCGGCGTACGCTATGCCGCCACGTCTCCCGATCGTAGCGACCATGGCGTTGCGGGTGCGATGGAGTGGGCGGAGGGTCGCCTCAGCGCCGGCGTTCAACGCCTTGGGCCTTTCGAATTGGGTGTCTCCGCCGATCTCGCTGGGGAAGAGGCGGAATTCCAGGTCACCGTGCGCAACTATGCCGAGACGGAACTCCATCTCGAATCCGTCGTACTCGGTTTTCGCTGGGCGGGCGTGGATGCGCACGCCGTGCGCTTCTTGAAGAACGGCTGGCAATCCTGGTCGTATACCGGAGGTGGTGCGCTCGACCGGGAGGGCGAGGCGCCGTTCCCGTCCGGGCCGTGGATGCGCGGCCTCTACCATGTGCTGGGTGCGCCGCCCGCGGATCGGGAGGGCTGGCACGAATCGGCGCTCGTCTCCGTGGCCTGCGATACGGAAGGGCGTGCCTGCCTGGTCGGGCTGTTGGAAGGCGGCCTTGGTAGCGGGCTCGTGTATTGGCGTCGCGACGATCACGGTGTGCGGGTCGAGTTGGAGATCCAGCTGGAAGTACCGGTTCCGGCGGGTGGCAGCCTGGAGCTCGAGCCCGTCCGAGTTGCGCTCGGCACGGACGAGAACCGCTTGCTCGAGACCTTCGCCGAAGAGCTGGGGCGCAGAGGTAGCGCGCGGACCGGAGCGCCGTTGCCCACGGGTTGGTGCAGCTGGTACCAGTTCTTTCACGACGTCACCGAACAGGATCTGCTCCGCAATCTCGACGCCCTGACCGGGTTGCGCTCGCAATTCGCGGTCGATGTCGTGCAGCTCGATGACGGTTTCCAGCACGCCATTGGAGACTGGCTGGAAACGAACGAGAAGTTTCCGCGCGGTCTGGCACCGCTGGCTGCGGAAATCCGGGCTGCCGGGTTTCGTCCCGGAATCTGGACCGCACCCTTCTGCGTCGTCGCCGAGAGCCGCCTTTACGATGCGCATCCGGAGTGGCTGCTCGGGAGCCACGTGGCGAAGGGTGAACCCCACCGCGGGCTCATGCATCCGTCCTGGACGAAGGCGGGTTGGGTCTATGCCCTCGACCCGACCCGCGAAGAGGTGGTGGACCACCTGCTGCGGACCTTCGCCGGCCTGGTCGGGATGGGCTTCAGCTACCTGAAGCTCGATTTCCTCTACGTGGCGGCGATGCAGGCCGAGGCGTTCGATCCCACGCAGACACGGGCAGCCCGCCTGCGACGAGGTCTCGATGCGATCCGCCGCGGTGCTGGGGACGAGGCCTTCCTGTTGGGCTGCGGTTGCCCTCTCGGCCCGGCGGTCGGAGTGGTCGATGCCATGCGCATCGGTCCGGATGTGGCCCCCCATTGGGGGCCGCCGTCCGACGCCTGGCCGGGGATCGAACACGCCGCGCCCAATACGGGGGGCGCCCTGCGCAGCATCCTGGCCCGCGCCTGGATGCATCGGCGGCTGTGGATCAACGATCCGGATTGTCTGATGGCCCGTACGGAAGACACCGAACTCGACGAGGCCGAGGTCGATGCCCTGGCAGGTGCGATCGCCGTGACCGGCGGCATGACCGTCGTCTCGGATGATCTGCCGGCGCTGGGCGAGGCCGATCTCGAACGGGTGCGCCGCACCGTGGCGCTGGCCAGGGAGATCGACGCCGCGGGTGCCCAGGGTGCCGCCCGCGCGACGGACCTCGTGGCCGAGGAGGCTCCCAGCGGCGCCGTCGCAAGAGCCGCCGAGGCCACCTGGGTCTACGCCTTGAATTCGACGGAGCATGCAACGGAGCGTTCTCTCGCAACGCTCGAAGAGCGCGGGGGCCCCACCGAGCCGACCGTTCTCTCGGGTGCAGCGCCAGGAGCCGCGTCGCTTCGGCTCGGTCGCCACGAATCCTCCCTGCTGCGGTTCTCTCGCGAAGTTGCGCTGGGTGTGTTCTGCGACTACGACGGAACCTTCGCCGTGCAGGATGTGGGCTCGACCCTCGCGAAGACCTACGCGAGCGAAGGCCGGGCCGCGCTCTGGGAGCGACTCTCGCGTGGTGAGCTGAGCGCGTGGGAGTACAACATGGAACTCCTCGATGGCCTGGAGCTATCCGAGGAGAAGCTGGATCGTTTCCTCAAGACGGTCGAGCCGATGCCCGGGGCCCATGAACTCGTGGCCTGGTGCGAGGAGCGCGGTGTTCCGTTCCGCGTACTCTCGGACGGCTTCGACCGCAATCTGGATCGCTTGCAGGAGCTTCACGGTGTGCGCTTCGCCTACGACGCGAATCACCTCTGGTACGACGCGGGGCGATGGCGGTTGGCGCCGGGAGCGCCGGACGCGAGCTGCGGTTGCGGAACCGGCGTATGCAAACGCGGCCGGATCGCTCTCTTCCGCCGCCACCACCCCGGCGCGACAGTCGTGCACATCGGGAACGGCCGTGTCTCCGACCTGTGCGCAAGTGAGGCGGCCGACGTCGTCTTCGCCAAGGACACCCTCGCCGAAGAACTCGACACGCGATCCATCTCCTTCGAGCCCTTCGACGATCTCCATCAGGTCACCCGGGGCCTGGAGCGTGTCCTGGTCCGGCTCCAGACTTCGTAGCCCTCAACGGGATGCCGCAGTGGGCCAGAAGAGGCCACCCGCCGGCCCATCCGATTCTGGATCGCCGGACTCCGTTCCAAGCCACAAGGAAAACTTTTTCCTTACACGGGAATTGATTTCCTGTCCGATCGGCCCCTCGATCATTCACGTTTAAAAAAACGCTTGAAAAACAAGGGGTTTCGCATTTCCCGGAACTGGCACGGTAGTTGCTCTGCTTACCGACGGGAAGAATGGAGCGTCCGGTACTCGGGCTCTCTGGGAAAGGGGAATTTTGTGATCAAGCAACTCGCAATTGTTGCTGTGGCCCTATTGTGGGTCGGAGCGCAGGCCCAGGCGGCCACCGTCAGCGTTGTTCTCAGCTCTGACAACAGCGTCTGCGGCAACAACATCAACGGCGCGTGTAGTCAGAATGGCAGCGGCACGTACGACGACTTCGGGTCGGCATGGTCCACGACCAATGGAGCCTCCGCCGTCCTCACTGGTGTGGGCTCCACGTCGGCGAGCTTCGGCATCGACGCCGTTACGGCGGTTGACGATGGCGGTGCTGACGTTGGTCAGAGTAACGACCGGAGTACGTTCGCCAACCTGAACTTCGACATCACCCTCACGGTCGATGTGGACAACGCAGGGGACACCTGGACCGTCGACCTGGCCCAGAGCGTTCTCGGCCTTTACGGGTTGAACGGTGATGGGACTCTGTCCGCGGTCGGGAACCAGGACAACGGCAATGCAGCGCTTTCCTCGATCACGACGGTCGTGGATGGCAGCAACTACAACTTCTCGGCCACGCCGGGCGCCCTTTCGGGCAACCCGTCGAATGGCTCGAGCCAAAGCCAGGCGTTCTCGGGGAGCCGCGGCGACCTGGGCGTCGTCGGGGGAATCGGTGACGCGACCTTCAGCGTCAACATCGATCTCAACCTGACTGCGCTTTCGAACGACGGCTGCTCGGGCACCGTCTGCTCGAGCGCTTCCGGCGGCGAGGAAGCTGCCGTGTTGTTCGGCCTCCAGGACGTCATGGACCAGGACGTAGACAACTACTCCTACTGGAGCCGCTCCATCGGGCCCGACGGCTACACCGGCACGTTCACCCTGAATGTGTTGGCGATCCCGGAGCCTGGCATGCTCGGCCTGTTGGTCGTCGGCATGGCTGGCCTCGTGGCTGCCGGACGCCGCCGCTAGGCACCGTCAGGGAATCCAGCGAATCCGGGGCGCTTCGGGCTCCAGATTCTCAAGCAAGACCCAAAGAGCAAGCGCGCTCGGATGTGGATCCGAGCGCGCTTCGCTTTTTCTGGTGGGCCATCCACCATCTGCCCGTTGCGCATCCAGCAGCGCATCGATCCAGGCGGCCTCGACCTCCGCGCCGGCGCCAAGGTAGTAGAGCATCACCAAGGCCTCGATCCAGAGATCCGTGGCCGTCCTGGAACTCTCTGACAGGCTCTCGCGCTCGGCGACGACCTCAGCCGGATGGAATCCAGGCGGTCGCCGGGGCGTCGGGGTGGAGTCCCCCGAGCAGGACCCAGAGTGCCAGCGCGCTCGGGTGCGGGTGGGAGGTCGGTGCTCGGGGGTGATTTGGCCAGCCCCCATCCTCGCGCTGGGCCGCCAACAATGCTTCGATCCATTCGGGGCGGACGCGGTCACCCTCCCCCAGGTAGTAGAGCATGGCCATGGCCTCGATCCAGATATCGGTGGCGAACTGGTGACGCGAGTTCAAGACCTCGCGTTCCTCGATCAGCGCTTCGAGCAGCTCGACCTGCTCGAAGTGGAGTGGGATCAGCTCCATCTCGGAGAGGCACCCGTTCTCCAGCGTCCAGCGTGCCGCGACCACCGCATGAGTCAGCGCGTAGGCCCCCATGCCAGACGCGGTGCGCAGCACGTCGACCCAGCCGTCGGGAAGCGCAATCTGGTCGCAGTGCAGCGCGCTTGCAGTCATCCGATCGATGGCCGTGGGGAGCTCGGCGATCTGTCGTTTGCTCACCCGGGCCGCGGGGTCGACGAGCCGCCGGTAGACCGCGAAGAGCTCCGGACGCTCGAGTTCCTTCTGGGCTCCGTAGGGCGTGCGGCCGGACGCCAGGGTGAGCTCGAGTCCGAAGCGCCGGTGCAGGTAGTCGAAGACGGACGACCAGCCGTGGTCGATCTCGTGGACCTGGGTCGAGAAGTAGGTGAGCGCCCGGTCCCGTGCCTGCTCCGGCCCGGAGCCACCGCAGCCGGCCACGAGAGCCACGGTCGTGAGGCCAATGGCCGCTCGGAGCAACCAATCTCGTCCTCTGGAGCCTTGGGGGTTGGTCATGGGCGAGGGTTCCACCTGCTTCGGCGCTCGAGGAGATCGCTACGGTCCTACGCGGTACACGATGCCGGCTGCATTCTGGAGCGCCACCTCCAGGGGCTCCCCTGCCGGAAACGGCAACGGGGCCCGAACTGGCGCGTAGACCCACTCTGCGCCGCTCTCGGCAATTGCGGTCAGGGCGGCATTCCGATCCGAGCCGGTGTAGACCGCCGCGATCCGGGAAACCCGGGCACGGGCCTCCTCCCGCGTGAGCGCCGCGGTCGACGACCGGCCCGTCAGGTAGACGGTGCGGCCGGAGACCCAGGTCACCGGCGAGGGGACGTCCCGTTGCAGCAGGATCGAAGGCTCGAGCACCACGTCGTCAGGCTGGGAGAGTACCCGCAGCCGCTCCAGAAGATCGCGCTCATCCTGGCCTACGACCGTCTTGACCTTCGCACCGTAACCCAACGGGCCCAGTACCCGTCCGGTGGAGAGCAGAGCCAGCAGCAGGAGCAGCGAGATGGCGAGCCAGCGCTGTTCCACGACCCAGCGACCTAGCACCAGCGCCACGAAGGGCCAGAGTCCGAAGCTGGCGATCCAGGTGAACTGGGTCACGTTGAGATGGTGGGGGGAGTTCTTCAGGATGCAGGTGGCTGCAAACCCGAACCCCGCCGCGATGGCGACCGTGCGGTGCAGGGCCACCCGGGTGCCTTCCTCGATGCTGGCCCCGGTCGCCTTGCTCCGACGCCACAGCTCCGGAAGTGCAAAGAGCCGAGCCCCCAGGGCGATTGCGAACATTCCCACCGCGGCCGCAACGGTGGTTGCGGCCAGACCTGGCTCGTGGAGCAACGCCGTGTTGTGGAAGCGGTCGAAGCTGCTGAAGGGCAACAGATCCCGGCCCAGGGCCCCCTCTGCGAAGTAGCGGGGGATGCAGCCGAGGCAGACTCCGAAGCCCTGGCGGCCCCCGTCGGCAGAGAGACGCCAAGCCCAATAGAGCTTCTCGACCAGTGAGGGAAGTACCAGCAGGCTGGCCCAGCCAGCGGTGAGCCGGAGGCCGCGGCGCAGGATGGTCGGAGCCGCGAAGAGGGTGACAACGAGCAGGGCCCCGAACACGGTGGCCCAGAGGAAGAGCTTGAGTTCGAAGAGAGCGGCCACCATCAGCCCTGCGGCGGCCGGGACCCGCGTCTGCCCTGGCTGGAGGCGCAACAACAGCAGAGAGGCCGCAAAGGCTGTCTGCAGGGCTGGGGTGATGGAGTTGAAGGGGAGAACGTAGGGGCCGAAGAAAGTCCAGCTGTCGAGGCCCGCGGGCTCGAAGCCGAAGATCCACCCCACGACCCGCAGCAAGAAAGGGGCCCCACTCCCCGAGACGGTGAGCACTGCCGCTCCCGTGGCGGCTATCCGGCTCCCGCCAAGTGCCCGGACCAGCAACGCAGCGGTCGCGGAGAGGCCGAACACTTCGAGGAGTGGCAGGAAGCGGAAGGTCAGGTCCAACAGGGAGAGACCGCTGAGGAGTCGGATTCCGGCGCGCTCCGCGAAAGGGAGATAGCTATTGGTGAACTCGGTCCCGGCCACGTGCATCAGGTTCATGGGCAGGCCGGTGTCGATGAGCTGAAGCGTGGCCGCCACGTGGCTCAGGGGATCGAAGGTCGTGTCCCGCCCGAAGAAGATCAGTCGTCCTGCGCCATCCACGATCCCGCTGTGACCCACCGTGGCGTGGACCAGCAGCGCCGACGCCAGGAAGCCGAGGCCGAGGGCCGGGGCCATCCAGCCGAGTTCGCGGAACCCGTCACCAGAACGGCCCGTCGCAAGGGGAACCCGCCAGATGACCAGAGCCAGCAGAGCCACGGCGAACGGAGCCCAGCCGAGCAACAGAGCGCTTGCCCCCGCGGACGTCGCGGCCAGTGTGACGAGCCCCAGCAGGATGCGCCCGAAGGCCAGGGCCAGCACCAGACGTTCGAGGGGACCGCTTCCCAGGCGGAGCCAGCGCACCAGCGCCAGGCCGGGCGCAAGCATCCCGCCGCCAACGGCCCAGGTGAGGGCCAACAACTCGGCGAGGCTCAACCCGAACTCCTGCTCCACGCTCGTCGTGCGGTGCCGACCATCGGTCAGCCACCCGCGGCGGGAGCTGGCTCCAGAGGGAGGAGGCCGAGGATCTCGGAGACCGTGGGCACTCCGAATCGGGTGCTCAGGACCCGGCCCTGGTGGTCGGTGACCACACTCGCGGGCAGACCTTCTCGGTGCAGCGCTTCGATCAGCCAGCGTTCGAACTCAGCAACCTCCGAGGAGGAGGCCTCGAGCTGAAGCTCGTAGGCTGGCCGCTCCTGGCGAAGCCAGCGCTGCAGCTTCTCCCGACTGTCATCCCGATCGACGGGAATCCCGACCAGGCGCAGCTCTCCTTCCTCGAAGCGATCTCGCAGCAGCTGAACCTGGGCCAGCTCCTTCCGGCACGCCTCGCACCAGGTAGCCATGGTGGTGAACACGTTCAGCGCACCCGGCGGGCTTTCGGCCACCAGGCTCGTCACGAGCTGGGGCGCCTGCCGGGGCGTGCGACGTGGCGCCGGCCAGGGCGTGGCCTCGGCCACGGCGTAGGCCGTGCGGACGACGGCGAGGCCATCGGGGCTCTGGGCTGGGTCCTCGTACAGCGTGAGCAGGGTGCCAGCCGGAATCTCCTCGATCAACTGAATGGCTCCAGAGGGCCAGCGCACACGAACCGAATCGGCAGCCTCGCGCGTGCCGATACCGATCAGCAATGTTGCGCTGTTCTGGGCGGCAAAGCCCTCCCCGGCGCGGTGCTCGCGCAGCAACGTCGTCGAGCCCAGGTCTACCTCGACCAGGGCACCAAAACCGTCGCGGCTGCTCGCGGCGGGTGAGGGCTCTGCATTCGTGTTGCTGCCCACGAAACGGAGCGCGATGGCGGCACCTGCCCCCGGCGCCATGTCCGCAGCCGGGATCTCGTTGCGGAAGAGCTGCAGGAGTGGGGTGTTGGCATTCACGACGGCGAGGTCGAGCCAGCCATCCCGGTCGAAGTCGAGCAGCGCGAAGGCCCGCCCATCCGCAGGGTCGTCGAGGCCCGAGATGGCTCCGACGTCGTCGAACTCCGTCCCCCCCACGTTCAGGAAGAGGTGGTTGCGCTCCTTGCCGCTGAACGAGACACCGTCCTCGAAAGTCCGTCCTGGTGTTCCCAGTCCAACAACGGGCACGCCCTGGCCGAAATCCACGGATTGATCCGAGCGCACGACCGTGCGCCAGTAGTCGCTTCAGATGTCCGCGACCGACTCCACCTCGGGCGGGGTCGTGTAGTAGCCGCTCAGTGCGTACAGGTCGAGGAAACCGTCGTTGTCGAAGTCGGCGAACTGTCCGCCCCAGGACCAGCCCGCGATCTCGACTTCGAGCCCGCCCTTCCCCGAGACGAGCTCGAAGCGTTCCCCGGTGTTGCGGAACAGGCTGTTCCCGTGGGCCATCTTTCGGAAGCGTGGATCGGCCTCGCCGAAGAACTCGGTGATGCGGTTTCCAGCCTTGCTGTACATGTTGGTGACGTAGAGATCCTGCCTGCCGTCGTTGTCGTAGTCGCCCCAGCCGACACCCATGCCGAAGCCGATATCGGCGGTTCCCGTCTCCTCGGTGATGTCCGTGAACTTCCCGGCGAGTTCGTTGCGAAAGAACTGGTTGGGCGAGAAATCATGGGCCAGATAGACGTCCGGATCACCGTCCCGGTCGAAGTCGGACCAGGTGGCCTGATAGGTGTTGGAGAACAGGCGGAGCGGAGCGTTCTGGGGATCGTGGGAGAAGCGACCTCCACCCTGGTTCGTGAGCAGGAGGTTGGGCGGGCCGGGAAGGAGGAGGTACTCGTGGGAACCGGCGGAGGCGGACAGCTCCAGCAGACGCTTTGCATCTCTTTCGGGCAGGAACTCCTCGAGGAGTAAATCCGGTGCCGCCCCCGCTCCACGGGAGGCCCTGATTCGTCTCGTCTTGTACTGCTTGACGATGATGTTGGCGGCATAGGTGGAGGCGTAGATGTCGAGCAGGCCGTCGCCGTTGTAGTCGACGGCTGAGAGCGAGGCGACCAGATTCGGCATGGGGCCGCCGCTCATGCCATCAGCGCGCTCCACGAAGCGCCCCTCGACGTTCTCCAGGTAGACGCTCGGCGCCAGGGTGCGGCCCACGAAGACGTCGGGGTCGCCGTCGTTGTCGAAGTCGGCGAAGACGGCGGCGGCAGAGTGGTCTTCGATGTCGAGGCCGACCTCGGCCGCCCGCTCTTCGAAGTGGCCGTTCCCGTCGTTTACCAGCAGCTGGTTCGGTCCCCAGCGCACCATCACATAGATGTCGTCGTCCCCATCACCATCGATGTCGATCACGGCGATTCCTGGATGACGATCGTGGGAGGCAAGGTGAAAGTGGGGAGTCGGGGCCTGGAAGCCCTCAGGGTCCTTCAGGTAGCGGGCGACCAACCTCTCGTGCTCCGAGTGTCGGGCTCGGCGCAGTGTGTCCTCTTCGGGAAGTGCGTGCGCGAGAACCTCCTGGAACAGTCGTCGGGGCGCTCGATGGAGCTTCAGCTTCTTCGTGCGCCAGGACGCGATGCGCCACGAGTTGGCATCGAGAAGCTCCGCATCGTTTCGTCTCTTCCAGCGCAGCTGAATACGGCCGGAGACAGAGGCCACGGTCTGTGAATGGAGGTGGGCAAACCCCTTCAGCTGCAGGTCCGTCTCGAAGATCCGGCGTTCCGGGTCGACGAAGCGACCCCGCTTCGTACCAAGACCCACGCGCTCGAACCTGGTGACCCGGTCGAGCAGGGGTCTCAACAGGTCGAGGTCCGAAGGAGCCCGGGGCGGTGTCAAAGCTCCGGCTTTGCCCTCGAGCACTTCTCGTGGAAGAGTTTCGGAGCGCGGGGTCCCCGTCTGCAGGGAATCGGCTGGAAGGTCCGCGGTCTCGACCAGCAGATCGAAGAGCCCGACGCTCTGCGCATCCGGGACGCGGAGGTTCTCGACGGAGCGCGCCAAGGAACGGAAGCTCGGTCCCAGGGCATCGAGCAGCGCCTCAGAGTCGAGCATCTCCTGCCACTTCGCCTCGGGGACGGCGGGGCGAGCCGGTTGGACAGGCGTCGCATCGTCGCGCTGCTCCGGCCCACATCCGATCAGGAAGGATACGAAGGCCAGCACGAGGAGTCCGAAGAGGTTCATCGCGTTCCTGTTGTGTTGAGCAAGAACACCTCTGGCCCTCGTCCACGGGACTCGATGATATAGAACGACGGAGCGCCGGGAAACGATACGGGAGACCACATCGAGTTGGATGGGCAGCGGTGCGCCGGGATTCGTTGCGGTCGGATCGGGGACCGGGCGGGGGGAGACGCTCTGACCCTCGCACCTGCCATGACACGCTGTTTGCCTTGCGTGCCCCTTCCCGGGTATTCTGCAGGGCCCTGAATTCGCAGGGAAAATTCGCCACGGGAAGGCCCGACGAGAGGTATGGAAGTCCGGCGCCTGAAGATCTTCGACGAGACGCTGCGCGACGGTGAGCAACAGGCGGGCATCTCCTTCCCGCCCGGGGCCAAGCTCCAGTTGGCGCGCGGGATCGCGCGGACCGGCGTGCACCAGATCGACGTGATGCCCGCGGTGGATGCGAGCGAGGCGGCCCTGGCCGCCACACTGGTGAAGGAGGGACTGGGCGACCGCCTCACCCCGGCCACCATGCTCGGCAAGCCTAGCGTCGACCAGGCCAAGGCCAGCGGCGCGGGGCGAATCATCCTCTTCTATGCGCTCTCGGACCGGCTCATGTTCCTGCGCGACGCGGAGTTGAGAGACGACCCGGCCTTCGCGGGCAGGACCATCGATGACGGTGTTCCGGACGTGGTGATCGAGCGTTTGCGGGAGGGAGTGATCGCCCGGGTGCTGGAGAGCCTGCGCTACGCGACTAGCAAGGGAATCGATCTTCGTGTCGACTTCGCGGCAGAGGACGCGAGCCGTGCGGACCCGGGGTTCCTGCGCCAGTGTACTCGCGCCTTCGGTCCGTACCTGGGACACTTCATGCTCTGCGACACGGTGGGCACCTTGCGACCGGAGCGCGCGGGCTCCTGGATCCGCGAGCTGCTCTCCTCTAGAGGCGCCGGCCCCCTGGCGGTTCATTTCCACAACGATCAGGGTCTGGCGCTGGAGAACACACTCCAGGCGGTGCTGGCCGGGGCCACCATGGTGTCGGGTACCTTCGGCGGGATCGGTGAGCGTGCCGGAAACGTGGCCCTGGAACAGGTGCTCGATGCCCTCCGGGTCCGTCACGGAATCGAGGTTGAAGGAATCGACTACGACGCCATCCCGGATGTCATCGCCCAACTGGATCAGCTCGGCCTGCGGCCAGCCCCTCCCTTTTCTGCAGCAGCCCAGCGCCACGAATCGGGAATCCACGTTCATTCTCTGCTCCGTGATCCGCGCAGCTATTGCATCTTCGAGGGCGTCGAGCCCGAAATCTGGTTCGGAAAGATGAGTGGCACCAGCAACTTCGAGTACCTCTTCGAGAAGATCCTCGGACAGCCGCGCCCCCGGGCGGAGTACGAGCGAATGGCAGCGGCGCTGAAGAGCCGTGCGGTGGCGGAGGCACGTTGCTTCTCGCCCGCGGAGGTGCTGGCCCTCGTCGAGGAGGGGTCGCTGATCGACGAGGTGACCTGATGGGCGGGCCCTACCGACTCGTTGTCCTGCCCGGCGAAGGAATCGGTCCCGAGGTGACCTCGGCGGCCCGGCGTGTCCTCGAGCATGCGGCCCGTGCCGAAGGCGTCGAGATCAGCGTGGCGGAGGCCGATTTCGGCATCCCTGCTCGGGAACGCCACGGCAGCTACTTCCCCGCCCAGACGGCCCGTGTGTGCAGCGCTTCGGACGGCATCCTGCTCGGAGCGGTGGAGCGCGGGGGCTTGTTGGAGCTGCGCAGTCACTTCGACTTCTTTGCCAACCTGCGGCCCGTGCGCTCGATCGACTGTCTACTCGATGCCTCGAGCCTGAAGCCCGAAAAGACCCACGGATTGGACATTCTCTTCGTTCGGGAGCTCACGAGCGGAATTCATTTCGGCCCGGGATCGCGCGGCGAGGACGAACGAGGGAGCTACGGCTACCACACCATGCTCTACTACGACGCGCAGATCCGGCGCATCGCGCGGGTGGCTCTCGAGCACGCGTCGCGCCGCAGCGGAAGGCTCACGGTGGCCCACAAGGAGAATGCGCTGCCGCACATCCCCTGGTGCGCTCTGGTGAGCGAGGAGGCGGCTGGCTTTCCCGGAGTGGAGGTCGAGAACCTGCTGGTGGACAACCTCGCCATGCAGCTCGTCGTGGATCCCGGGCAGTTCGACGTGATTCTTGCGGGCAACATGATGGGAGATTGGCTGAGCAGCATCGGTGGTGCGCTGGTGGGCTCCATCGGCCTGCTCGCCTCGGCGAGCCTGAACGAACAGGGGCTTGGCCTCTACGAGCCGATTCATGGAACGGCGCCGGAGATCGCCGGGCAGGGCATTGCCAACCCGCTGGGCGCCCTGGGCTCGCTGGTGTTGATGCTGCGTCAGTGGGAAGAAGATCCCCTCGCGGCCCGTATCGAGCAGGCTTGGCGTCGAGTGCTCGAGCAGGGCTATCGCACGCCGGACCTGGGGCCCGCTTCCAGTGGGAAACGCGTGTCCTGCGAAGGGATGGCGGATCGGGTCATCGCGGCCCTGGCGAGCGGCGGTGCCAGCCATGTCTAAGGGACGCGTCCTCGAGTTGGGGGACGACGTCAACACCGACGACATCATTCCTGCCCGTCGCTGCACGAGCGCGGACCCTGAGCATCTCGCCCGTTTCGCGTTCGAGCACCTGCTGGGGGAAGGCGCCCTGGCGGCAGGCTACGACGAGATCGAGGCAGGTCGTAACTTCGGCTGCGGCTCGAGCCGCGAGCACGCGCCCCTTGCGTTGAAGAGCGCGGGGATCGAGCGCGTGCGAGCCCGATCGTTCGCCGAGATCTTCTTTCGCAACAGCGTGAACATCGGCTTGCCTCTGAAGACCACAGAACAGGGGGAGGCCACACCACTCGTGGCCGCGATCGTCGGGGCGGGTGGACTGACGGCCTTCAACCAGAGCCGGCGCACCGGTGGCGAGTTCCTGGCTGCCAACGGAACCGGACCCCGTCCCATGACGCTGGCCGAGAAGATTCTGGCTCGTGCCTCGGGAAACTGCTTCGTCGCACCGGGCGAAACGGTCTTCGTGGGCGTCGATCTGGCCATGTCCCACGATGCCGTGGCGGGTCCCGTGGCACGGCAATTCCACGCTGCC
Organism: bacterium; assembly: GCA_024228115.1. NCBI lineage: Bacteria > bacterium. The sequence continues at coordinate 17,874 of JAAETT010000413.1, read as the reverse complement.
TTCGGCCCGGAAGCACGGGTCCGGAGCCCGTCCCAGGTGGTGTTCGTGGCGGACCATTTCATCCAGGTGAACGACGTTCGCAAAGATGAAGCGGCGCTGAAGCTCCACCGGGAAATGGTCGACTTCGCGCGGGAGCAGGGCTGCCAGCTCTTCGACGTGGTCGCAGAGGGCGAGGCTGCCGGAATCTGTCATGTGCTCCTTCCCGAGCAGGGCCTCGTTGCTCCCGGCATGGTGATCGCCGGCACGGACTCGCACACCTGCACCTACGGCGCGTTCGGTTGCTTTTCCTTTGGCGTCGGCACAACGGACATGGCGAACCTGCTGGCCATGGGGGACGTCTGGGTGCGCGTGCCTCCGACGCTGCGCGTCGAGCTCCGGGGGCAGCTGCCCGAGGGCTGCGGCGCCAAGGACCTGGCCCTCTTCCTGTTAGGGCAGCTGGGCTGTGACGGTGCTTCCGGCAAGGTGCTCGAGTTCCGTGGGCCGGGCCTCGATTCGCTGCCGATGGAAGAGCGCATGACGCTGGCAAACATGGCGGTCGAGTGCGGTGCCGTTTGCGGTCTGATGGAGCCCGATGCGGTGACCCGCAGCTGGCTCCAGGCGCGCGCTCCACAGGGCTGGCCGGCACTGGAGGGCGATCCGGATGCCGAGTCGGAGGACAGCATCGAAATCGATCTCCGGATTCTCGAGCCCCAGGTGGCATGTCCTCCAAGCCCGGATCAGGTTACGAGCGTGACTCAGCTCGGACACGTTCCCATCACGCGGGCCTTCATTGGATCCTGCACCGGCGGCAAGCTCCACGATCTCGCCGAAGCTGCCGCGGTGCTCGAGGGTCGTCGCGTCGCGTCCGGTGTGAACCTGTTCGTGGTCCCCGCCTCCCAGGAGGTGCGCCGGGAAGCCGAACGATGTGGCTACCTGCGGGTATTCGAAGAGGCGGGGGCGACGCTTCTCAAACCGGGGTGCGGTGCCTGCATCAATGCCGGTCGCGGCACTCTCCCGGCGAACGAGAACGGCGTCTATGCCACGAGTCGGAACTTCCGCGGGCGCAGCGGTGATCCGAGCGGGCAGGTCTATCTCGCCTCGCCGCGGGTCGTGGCCAACTCTGCCGTGATGGGCCATATCAGCGACCGGTTGGATGACTGAGTCGTTGCAGTCTTCTAGGTCAGGCTCTCCACCAGCGCTGCGGCGATTCGCTCCACGTCGTCGAGCGGCAGGCCGTCGTGGAGAGGCAGGCACAGGAGTCGCGGACTCAACGCCTCGGCCACCGGCGCCTGGTCTCGACCCATGTAGGGGATGCTGTTCAGGGGAGGATTGAAGTAGCGCCGTGGGTACACGTCCATTGCCACCAGGGCGAGCCAGGCGCGGCGCAGCGCCTCCTCGTTCTCGAAAAGGAGCGGGAAGTAGGCGTAGTTGTACTCCAGGTCGTCGGGAATGTGCGGCAGCTCCACGCGATCGGCGACCGCATGCAGGGCTTCCAGGTAGGCCTCGAATCGTATCCGGCGCTCCCCGATGGCAGCCTCCACGTACGGCAGGATGCAGAGTGCCAGGGCTGCGTGCAGCTCGGACAACTTGGCGTTGATTCCCGGCACGGCGAAGGATTCGAGACCATCGAAGCCAAAATTGCGCTGCACGCGAACCCGGTGGGCGGTGTCCGGATCTGCCGTGCAGACGAATCCTCCTTCGGCGCTGTGGAAGATCTTGGTGGCGTGGAGGCTCAGGGTCGCGATGTCCCCATAGCTGGCCAGGGGGCGCCCCCGATAGCGGCAACCAAAGGTGTGGGAGGCATCGAAGATCAGCTTCAGGTTCTTCTCGCGCGCCAGGGCTGCGAGAGAATCCACATCGCAGGGGAAGCCATACACGTGTGTGGCGAGGATGGCGCGGGTACGCGGCGTGATCTTCTCGGCACAACGCTCCGGGTCGAGTGTCCATGTGGTCGGATGCACGTCCGCGAAGACGGGGGTGAGCCCCATCCATACCAGGCTCGACGCCGTGGCCACGAAGGACAGGGGTGTGGTGATCACCTCGCCCTCGAGGCCGAGCGCGGCGCTCGCGAGCTGCAGGGCGAGAGTGCCGTTGGCTACGGCGATGCCGTGGGGACTCTCCAGCTCCCGCGCAACGAGCTGCTCCAGCTCCCGTACCTGAGGGCCGTCGTTGGTGAAACGCGCCTCCTCCCAGATGGGTTTGAGGCGCTCGAGAAAGGCATCCAGCGGGGGTACCAGACTGCGTGTGACGTGGACGCTCATGGCTCGAGGCTCCTCGGAACCCGGGGGGAAGAAGTCATCTTACATCTAGGAAGGAGGGTTCATCCGGTTGCTCGCGAGGGCAGGGAGCCCGTCACGGGTTCGGGGAGCTTGGTTCCACCCCGGTGGGTGGAACCGCTTGAGTGCCCCACGGGGGTCGGTGTAGAGTAGAACACCTGCCATGGATGCTCCCACCGCTGCCCCCGAGTTCACCGTCGTCACCACCTGCTATTGGGAGGAACGGAGCATCCGGGAGTTCCACGCGCGGCTCAGCGCGACACTCCAGGAGCTCGGCCGCAGCTACGAGATCGTCTTCGTCAACGATGGCAGCGGGGACGGGACCCTCGATTGCCTGGAAGCGATCTTCGAGCAGGACGAGCATGTCCACATGGTGATCGACCTGATGAAGAACGTGGGCCAGGCCGTGGCGATCACGGCTGGCTGCGCCCATGCCCGGGGCCACAGCATCATCCTGCTGGACAGCGACCTGCAGCTCGATCCCGAGGATCTACCCGGACTCATTGCGGAGTTCGACAAGGGCTTCGACCTCGTGACGGGCTACCGGGTGGCGCGCCAGGATTCACGCCTCCGCACCATCCCTTCACGGCTGGCCAACGTGATCATGCGCGCGATGTCGAAGACCGACCTGCGCGACTTTGGCTGCACCTTCAAGATCCTCGACGGCCGGCTCATCCGCGCCTTCCAGCCTGGTCCCAGCCGGCCGCTCAAGCCGCCCCACGTGGTCGCTGCCGCGGGACGAATCACGGAGGTCCCCGTCTCCCACCATCCACGGCCCTACGGCAGATCGGGCTGGAGCTTCTCCCGTCTCTTCGCCTACAACATGGAGAACCTCGTGAACCTCTCCCAGCGGCCCTTCCAGATCCTGAGCGCAGCTTGCTTCCTGGTGGGGTTGCTGTTGGTGCTGCGTGTGCTGGCCAGCCTGGTGGTATCGACTCCCGTGCTCTCGACCGTGACCAACGGGCTCATTCTGAACGTGCTGGTGTTCTGCCTGCTGATCATCGTCGGCGTCCTGTGCGCAGTGGGCGAGTACGTGATCCGCGGGTATCTCATTCTCCAGGGCCACCCGGCCTACATCATCCGCGAAGTTCGCACCCGATGAGGAGGAAGCCATGAAGAGTCTCGTGATCCTGGGTGCCGGCGGCTCCGCACGGGAGACCTACTGGTTCGTCAAGGACACCTTCCCGGATGTGGCCTTGTGCTTCGTCGACGACGTCGGTGAGGCGACCGAGGTCCGGATCGCCGACGACGTGGTGCCGGTGGTGAAGGACTGGAACTTCTCTCACCTCGACGCCGGTGGCGAGCAGAATGGATTTCGACAATTCATCGTCGCGGTGGCAGAGCCTCCCGCCAAACGCATCATGGTGAAGAAGGCACTGGCCAGCGGCCTCGAGCCCGCGCCAACCCTCATCCATCCCCGCGCCATCGTGCGCGGAGACTGCCACATCGGCCGGGGTGGGCAGATCGTCGCCCATTCACAGCTCACCACACACGCCACCATCGGCGACTACGTGGCGGTCCTCGACACCACGATCGGCCACCACGACGTGGTGGGCGACTACACGACCTGTTTCCCGGGCTGTCGCGTCTCCGGCGACGTGAGGCTGGGAGAAGACGTCCTGCTCGGCGCGGGTACGGTCATCCGCAACGGGGTGACGATCGCACGGGGGGTGGTGACGGGGGCTTCGAGCTGCGTGGTGAAGGACATCCTGGAGCCAGACATCACGGTGGCGGGTGTGCCCGCAAAGAAGCTGGCGAGGTGAGGGACGGGTCTCGCTTCCTGGCCCTTGTTCGGGCCTCGGTCGCGGGCGTCCTGGTTGCCTGCGGAGCCGAACCATCGCCCCCGGCTGATGATTCAGTCACGGCCTTCTCATCGCTCTACAGCCACTCGGAGCGGCGCTACCGGGTGAATGTCCGCGCCACTCCGGCGGGCGGAGACGGCGAGCAGGGAGTGTTGGAGGCCCGGGTTCGTTCAACGGAGCCGTGGAAGCTGAGCTTGGACTTTCCGTACCGGCTCGACCTGAGGTTCGAAGAGAGGGAGTCTTCCTCGTGGACGCCCGAGGGAATCGACGAGCATCTCGTGCGCTTCGAGGCGCCTCTGGACCGCGCAGCAGATCGCCCAGGGCGTGTCTCGGGGAAGATCGTCTTCGGGATCTGCCGCGGGGAGATCTGTCAGCGCATCGAGCATCCCTTCGAGGGCGTGGCGGGAGTGCAAGGTCCGCTTGCGGTACCCCTCGAACGATGATTGACGCACTGGCGGAGAAGCCAGTAGAAAGAAGAAGCTCCGCAACACATCGAGTACCTCTGCTGGACAATGAAAGCCTGCATTTGCAGCAGTTCAGGCAGTGGGGTAACGGTCTTCCGGCGAGGCTACCGTGGAACCGTTCGGAACTCGAAGGATGCACCGGACAGCAAGGGCTGCCTCGCGGGCGGTACAGGTGGCGCTTGCCTGTGCGGCCGTGATCGCTTGCGGCGCTGGCGATCCCTCCGGCGCTTCCCGCCCGCCGGCCCGTGAGCCACTTGCCGGTACCACCGTCCACTTGCTCGATGCGGTCGATTCGATCGGCTGGGAGATTCCGGCGCGGAGCCTTCCCGCGGAGATTCGCCAGGAGCTGCAGGCCGCGGACTTTCGAATCGAAGGCGAGCTGCTAGATCGCGGCTGCACGCATTTCGCAGGCTATCGGGGCTCACCGTTCGATTCGTGGCTCTGCCGGACGCGTTTTCCTCTCGATGTCCAGCACGAGACAGATCTCAACCTGATCGTGATGGGCGGGAAGGCGGGTGCGCGAAGCCGAGAGATCGGGGTCTATGACGAGGTCGCGGCTGAGGCTCTCCCACGCCGCGACCCGGATCGGCCGGATGCGATCGATACATGGATCCCGGTTCGCGAAGGATTTGTATTGTTCCGCCGGCCGGCGGGCCTCGACGCCCCACCGGAGGTCACCTACCGCGTGCGCTACCCGGTCGCGCGTGACTATCTCGCAAGCCTGGAGTTTGCCGAATCCGGGCTCGATCCGATGGGTTTTGCGCTGCGCGAAATCGAAATCGATGGTGACGTCCGCCCGGCGCTGTTCGCACCAGCGCCGGCAGCCTACACCTTCACCCTGGTCGTCCCGCCGGACGGCCGTCTGAACGTAGGCATCGGTGTCCTGGAAGAAGGCTGGTTCGAGTCGGATGGCGTGACATTCACGATCTCCGCGGGCCTGCCGGACGGCGAGGCACTGGTGCTTCACTCGCAACGGCTCTCACCGAGGGATGGGGCAACCTCCCGCCGCTGGCATGACCTCGACGTCGATCTTGCGGCGCTGTCTGGGAAGACTGTCGAGCTGATCCTCTCGACCAGCGACCCTGAGCCAGGCTTCGACCTCGGTGCGTTCGCTGCCCCCATTCTCTACTCCGCAAAGATCGAGCGTACGCCGGTCGTTCTGGTGGACATCGATACACTCCGCGCCGATCACCTCGAGGCCTACGGCTACGACCGCCCGACTTCGCCCGTGATCCGGGCCTTTGCGGAGGAAAGCGTGGTATTCGAGACTGCCATCGCCCAGGCACCCTGGACGCTGCCCTCACAGATGTCGATCCTCACCGGTCGCTACCCCGTGTCCCATGGCGTCCGTGGACCCGGACACCAGCTCGATCGGAGCATTCCGACGCTTGCAACCCTGTTGCGTGGCAGCGGGTACTTCACAAAGGCGATCACGGACGGTGCCTTCATGTCCCATCGTTTCGGTTTCCATCACGGTTTCGACAGTTACTCGGAGCATCGCGGGCAGCGCGCTCACTCTTATTCACTGGTGGCCGATCTCATGCGGAGATTCCGCCAGTGGTTCGACCTCTGGGTCCCCCGAAACAACTTCCTCTTGATCCACAGCTTCGAAACCCACGCGCCCTACGCGCCACCTGATCCTGCCGTACGGCTCTTCGACGCAGGCTACCGGGGAACGGTCGGCGAACGCTTCAATCGCGCGTTCGTGCACCGTGCAACCGACGGCTTCCAGGCATCATCTCGCGAACGCGAGCACTTGACCGCCCGATACGATGGCGAGATCCGCTACGTCGACGAAACGCTGGGCCGCATTTTCCAGATGCTCCGCACCCGCGGGGTCTACGACGAGGCGCTGGTGATCCTGGTGAGCGACCACGGGGAGGAGTTCTTCGATCACGGGGGCTGGCAGCATGGGCAGACCTTCTTCGACGAGATGATCCGCGTTCCGCTGATCATGAAGTTCCCGCGTGGCACCATCGCGCCACGCCGCGTAACGCGGCAGGTGGAGATGATCGACGTGGTGCCGACCATATTGGACTATCTGAATCTCGAGGGTGGGGATCGGCTGGACGGCGAGAGCCTGCTTCCGCTGCTCAGTGCTGACCCGGACTCGGGTTCCGCTGTCGCCATCTCCGAACAGAGCGATGGCCCAGGTATCGCCATCCGGACGCGCACCCACAAGTGGATCCGCAGCGCTGAGGGTGTACGCGTCTACTCGCTTCTCGACGATCCGACGGAATCACAGCCACTAGCCGATGTCGATCCACGGCTTCTGCACGAGTTCGAGGCCATCGCAGACGCGTATCTGGAGAGGGAACGAGCGCAGGCGCCGGGTACGGGCGAACTGAAACCGATCAGCCCGGGCCTCGAGATGCGCCTGCGGGCACTGGGCTACCTCGATTGAGTCGGCGCGCGTGGCTGGTCGGGACGCTCCTGTTCCTCTTGGGGTGCAATGCGCCGCGTGAGGATCTCCGTCCCGACATCTTGCTCGTGGTACTCGACACGGTACGCAGCGATGCGGTCTCGAGCCTTGGCGGACCCGCCGGCGCGACGCCGCATCTGGACACCCTGGCACGGGAGGGCCTGCTCTACAGCAATGCCTTCGCTTCGGCGCCGTGGACGCTCCCATCCCACGCGAGCCTCTTTACGGGTCTGCGGCTCGACCAGCACGGCGTCGGCATTCGCGGGCGTGTGACTGCTGACGCCTCGCTTGTGACGTTGGCTGAGCGACTTCGAGACGTCGGCTACCAAACCGTGGGTCTCTCGGAGAACCCCCTGATCAGTGACCTCTTCAATATGAGCCAGGGCTTCGAGCGTTTTTCGGCGGCGCGCGCGGGCAATGATGCGGGAGCCGCCGCGCTCGATCTGGTGCGTACCGTCGCATCCTGGACTCGCTCACGGGATGTCGACCGTCCCTTCTTCCTCTTCGTGAACGTGTTCGACGCCCATCTTCCCTACCGGATCAGGGGCGAGAACCCGCACTTGCCTCCAGGAGCAACCATCGCGGAGGCACGAGCGGTGCGGCAATCGCCCTTCCGCATCTGTGATCGGCTGCCATCGCCCCGGGAGCTCGCCATCATGGAGGGTCTCTACCGCGGTGACGTCCGAGCCGCTGATGCCAAGCTTGGCGCCGTGCTCGACGTGCTGCGCAGGGCAAGACTCACAGAGCGGCTCGTCACCGTGGTCGTCTCCGACCACGGCGAGCATTTCGGTGAAAAACGTCTACTGGTTCATCAGTTCAGCGTGGGGCACCTCCTGCTGCACATTCCGCTGGTGGTGCATGGCCTGCCGGACCTAGCACCCGCCGAGATTCCTCAACCGGTGGACCTAACCGACGTGGCGCCTTCCATCCTCGAGTGGGCGGGGGCACCGGTTCCGCCGGAACTTTCGGGCCGAGCGCTCCCCACCCGGCCAGATACGCCCGTTCCGGAGCGTGCCCTCCTGGCCGGCTACAGCGACAGGGATCGCATCGACTGGCCCGCGGCGGCGGATGCACGATTCGGGCAGATACCCGACGAGATGCGTGCAGGCTGCGGGCCTACCGACCGCACGTTCGGCGACATGTTGTCGCTCATTCGCTTTCCCTACAAACTGATCTGGTTCGAGCGCTACCCGAACGAACTCTACGACCTGAGTTGGGACCCGTTCGAACACTCGAATCTCGCTTCTGTGGAGAAAGACGTCCTGCGACGCCTCGAGGAGGAGGCCGAACGAATCGCTGCAGAGTCCGGGCTGCTGTCGCCGCGGAGCGGCGATGCGCCAGCACTCGACCCGGAGGCAGCGCGTGCTCTCCGCGCACTCGGGTACGTGAAATAGCGGCGCGCTTTGAGACGCAGCAGGGCGGCACGTTTCCGGGTTGAGTAGCTCGAAATTGCTCCAAGGCACCCGAGCCTCGCACGGGGAGGATACAGCTCTCGGCCGTATGATCCGCCAGGCAGTTGCGCTGCTCACCGAGGAGGAGGTGGGCCTCCCCGAGCCAAAAGAGCAGTTCGGTGCGCCGGAGCCGTCCTTCGTTCGGCGGGAGCCGCCGAGCCGAGGCGAGCGCGTCTTTGATTCGCGCAATCGAAGCTTCCGGATTCCCCTCCCACATCTTCAGGTGGGCCGGCTCTAGGTTCACCGCGAGGCGCTGCGTGGCGGGCGTGTCCGGGGCAAGAGCCGCGACTCTCGCCCGGGTCTCGCGGAGACGGCGGTTGCCGACGATCGGGCTCTCGTCCGACGCGCGAGACGCGATGGCGGCGAGGCGTTCGACCATTCGCGCGTGGCCCTGACCTGGAGGCACGGAGGCCATCGGAGCGGACCCGCTTGGCGGCGGCGATCGCTCTTCTGTCCCTCTGTCGCAGCCAAGCAAGGGCCACGCGAATGCAGCGAGGAGGGAAACAGGAGACGGGAACGGGGCGATTGTCTGCGGGATCGCGGGGAAGCCATGCCTCGGTGAAATCTATCCCCAACTCGCTCCGCGGGAACCTGGCACGCCACGCGCTCGATCCCGATCTGGGCGGATAGCAGCCTGATGGCCAGGTACGATCCGTAACCCAACAGCTGGCGTCAATTCATTGGGCTTGCAAGATGATCGGAACTAATATCACGCGCACGGAGCGAACCCACAGCATAGAGCCGGAGGGTCGCATTCGTAGGGGCGTTTCTGCCTACGGCGGATCGCTGAACCGTTGGCTGCGGGCGAGTTCGACGTCGTCGGCCCAATCGTCGAGCGGCATCACGAACCACAGGACCGCGTAGATCACGATGCCGACGCCGCCCATGAAGAGGCTCATCAGCACGAACGCCAGGCGCACGATGGCGGTCGGCAAGCCGAACTGGATGGCCAGGCCGCTACAGACGCCGGCGACCATGCGATCATCGGCGGTGCGAAACCACTCGGACGTGGAACTCCGGGCCCGCAGGAACGAGCCGCAATGCTTGCACTTGATGGCTTCGGAGCGCACCTCTTCGGCGCAGTAGGGACACAGCTTGTTGCTATTCATGACAGGGCCTCTTGGTGACGCAGCCATGCGCGCCGATGAGCGACCACCGGAAGGCTGCCAAAGACGAGCGCGAGCCAGCCGGCTGCGCTGAGTACGTAGGCGGCCGGGAGTGCCCAGGCCAGGGATTCGGGAAGCCACGTACCGAGAAACTCCGGAAGTCGAAGAAGTACGAAGGCGTTCCAGGCGAGTACGAGCGCGAGGGGCACGGCGGCTGCGGCGAGCAACTTCGCCAGCTCCCGCTTGAAGCCCACTTGAATCTCGGTGTGGGATGGCGCCTGGACGGGCGTGCGCAGCAGTGCCGAGGCTCGTTCGAGGGTCGCAGCGACCAGCGCATCGCTGGGCTCGGGCAAGGTGTCGCGCGCAAGGATCGGAGCGAGATCTCCCAGGGCAGCTTCCAACTCGTTCGGCGGTTCATGCATCCCCGGTCTCCTCGGCCGTTCCATCGACCTGGTCGAGTTGCTCGATCCGCTCGACCTGCTGGCGCAAGGCCTTCACGGCCGCATGGGCTCGGCTCTTCACCGTTCCTCGCGGGATCCCCAGGACCTCTGCGATCTCGCGCTCGGAGAGATCCTGGTAGTAGCGAAGCACGAGGACCTCGCGCAGGGGATCGGGGAGTGCCGCCAGATGCCGGGCCATGTCCATGCGATCGGTCAGTGCGGGGGTGGCCGGCCGCGGGGCGGGCGCGGCCGACGCCTCGCCGAGGACCCGATCACGGTGACGAGCTTCCACCAGCAGGTGGCGCCCGCGATCCCGGCAAAGGTTGTTGGCGATCTGGAAGAGCCAGGTCGAGAAGCGGCGCCGGGGGTCGAAGCGGTCCCGCGCCTTCACGACCCGGATCCAGGACTCCTGGAAGAGGTCATCTGCCGCCGAGGCCCCGACGCGCCGGTTCAGGAAGCCGAATAGCGGCCCCTTGAAACGGCCCATCAGTGTCTCGAGGGCAGCCTCGTCGCCTGCTTGGACCCGTACCATCAGGTCTTCGTCTGACCTCACCGCGGCCGACGGTATCAAAGCCGGGGGCCGTGTTCGTTGAATTTGCGAGAACCCCTGGCCGCCGTTCGCGATCCAGGGAGCAATGGCTTCCACAGTCTCGGGCTAGTACGGCCCGGCCCCGGACCCGGTTCGCGGGGCCTGCTATAACCCGCGCTTGCTTCTCGGGCTGTGCCCCCGGGGGGCCGCAGGGAGGAGCCGTGCGCCCCAGCGTCGTCGTAGTTGGAGGAGGCCTGGCCGGTCTGATGGCGGCCAGCAGCCTTCGCGCGCGCGGTTGTGAGGTCACGCTACTTGAGGCGGCCCCAGGGCCCGGAGGCCGGGCTGCTGGCGGCGAGCACGCGGGCTACCGCTGGGACGCCGGCGCCCACGCGGTTTCCGCCCGCGACGCGTGCCTCGCGGCCCTGGTGGCGGAGGCGGGCCTGAGCGGCGAGATGCTGCCCTTGCGCCCGGAGCGTCTTCTCCAGGTGAGTGGCAACCAGGCCGTCGCGATCGATCCGGCGCGCACGCTCGGCATCGCTCGCACTCCCGGCGTGCGTTGGCGGGACGCCCTGCGCCTGCGCCGTCTGCCGCGGCTGTTGAAGAAGTTCGAGACGTTGCTGGATCCCTCTGATCCGCTGCGGGCGGCTCGCCTCGATGACCGCAGCGTGGCCGATTTCGTGCGTCTGTATTTCGGTTCCAGCGCACTCGAGCATTGGGCCGCGCCCCTGATGCTTGGTGACACCCTGGCAGATCCGAACGAGACGAGCCGGCTCCTCTTCATCCTTCACCATCTTTCGCGAAACGAGGCTCCCGTGGGTGTCCTTCGCGGCTCGTTCAGGGAGTTGGCGAACCGCTTGACGCAGGAATCGGATCGTTTCGCCGCCCGGGTGCGTAGCATCGAAGCCGCAGGCAGGGGCTTTAGAGTCGAGTTCGAGCACGACGGCGTGGAGCACAGCATGGAGTCGGATGGCGTCGTGCTGGCAACGCCAGGCGAAACCGTCGTTTCCCTGGCTGGCTCCTTGCTAGTCGACGCCGAGCGACGCATCTTCGAGGCCTCTCGATCCCTGCCCGCCCTCGTATTGGTGGCGGGGCTCGAGGGCAGCTTCGCAGGGAAGGCTTCTCGCTATCGTTTCCGTCAGGACGAGCAACGCCCGGTCGTGAGCATGGCCGTCGAGCCGGGCGGAGGGCGGAGCAGCGCCGCTCCCGAGGGTTGCGAACGGGCCGTCCTCATGGCGAGTGCCGAGTGGAGTGCTGCCCACTTCGATGCTCCGGACGATGTCGTGACCAAGACGCTTGCAGGCTCGCTCGGCAGGCTGTTGCCCGGTGCGCCGGCCGCCATGCATTTCAGCCGCGTGTTGCGTCATGAACGCGCGTTTCCCCGATTCGATGTAGGTCGCTACAGGGAACTGGCCCGGCTTCGAGATGTTTCGGCCGATCGTCTCGCGCAGGGTCGGCGCCTGGTGTTTGCCGGGGATTACCAGATCGCACCCACGGCAGAAGGCGCGGTCGTGAGCGGCGGTCGGGCGGCAGACGAATTGGCGGGCGCGTTTGGGCTTGCTCGTTAGACGGTCCGTTTCCCAAGGCGGCAACAACCCGCCCAAGCCTACAAGGGAAAACGAGAACTCCCGGCTCCAGGGGCAAGAGCGTTCTCCAAGCCGGACGCACTTGGATTCTCCGGGAGGCCTCTCTTTTCAACGATTCAGCCGGGGGTCGATTGGAGGCTTGACGTTGGGCAAGCCGGCGTTGAATGATGGCGTATTCGTAGGCCCAGCGGGTTCTACGAGGAAGCTGAATCCGGGGTTCCTGTTGAACATGCCTTCGCTCCGCCATCTGCCCTTCCTGTGGCTCGCCGCCCTGTTCCCGGCTCATGCTGCATGGAGCCAGATGGCCTTCACGGAAGTGAGCTTCGACGCCGGCGTCGTCTACACCCAGCACGTTCCCGTTCCTGAGCCAAACTGTTTCTTCACGATACTCTGCGGCATCGAGCGGATGACAGGCGGTGCTGCGGCCGCCGACGTGGATGGTGACGGTGACGTCGATCTCTTCGTCACCCGGCTCGATGCGTCGGACATCCTGTTCGTGAACCAGGGCGACGGCACCTTCACGGATGGCAGTATGAGCGCTGGATTCTCGGGCTTCGTCGCCCAAACCAACGGTGCGGCCTTTGGCGACGTCGACGGCGATGGGGACGAGGACTTGATCCTCACGGTCGTCGGAGAGGCATCGGATCCCGCCAACAACCGGAACTACCTCTTCGTGAACGACGGCCAGGGCGTGTTCAGCGAAGAGGCCGTGCTGCGGGGTCTCGCAGATCTCGCCACCAACGAGCGCGCCGGACAAAGCGTGGCCCTCGGCGACTACGACCACGACGGCTATCTCGACGTGCACGTCACGGACTGGTTGGTCGGCGCGCCTCATCAGGGGCTCTTCTTGAATCGCGGAGCCGCTCAGCCCGGCTATTTCGACGATGTCACTGCGGCAGCCGGTGTCGACGATTCATTGATCCGCGGCTTTGCCTCTACCTTCGTCGATCTCGATAACGACCGCCGGCAGGATCTGGTGATCGCGGGGGATTTCGGAACGAGTCGCCTGTATTGGAACGACGGGGACGGCACCTTCACGGATGGGACGGGAGCCGCCGGGGTCGGCGGCGATGAGAACGGCATGGGCTCTGCTTTTGGCGACTACGATGGAGATGGTGACCTCGACTGGTTCGTCACGTCGATTCACGATCCGGCCCAGACCTGTGAGACCCAGAACTGCAACTGGGGCTACTCGGGCAACCGGCTCTATCGCTACGACGGCTCGCGGAGTTTTTCGGATGCCACCGATGCGGCAGGCGTCCGAGCTGGCTTCTGGGGCTGGGGAACGGCCTTTTTCGACGCGGATCTGGATGGCGATCTCGACCTGGTGATGACGAATGGCGTGGATTTCCCCGGAACCCATGTCGATGACGCGTGGGTTTCCGACCCGATGCGCCTGTGGGAGAACGATGGCAGCGGCGGGATGTCCGAGGTGTCGGCCATCTCGGGGATCAGCGACACCGGCTCCGGAAAGGGGCTGCTCACCTTCGACTACGATGGAGACGGGGATCTGGATCTGTTCGTCGTGAACAACGCTGGCACGCCATCGCTCTATCGGAATGACACCCCGGCCGTAGGGAATTCGTGGCTGCGGGTCGACGTTCGGGGCCGGCCTGGGATCGCGATCCACGGCACGCGGGTCTACGTGTGGACGCATGATCTCGCGGAGACACCGCAGATCCGCGTCGTCGGAGCCGACGCACATTTTCTCGCCCAGAGTGAACGCGTGTTGCATTTCGGTCTGGGAACCGGTGTCAGCAGTGTCCGGATGGTTCGCGTGGATTACCCGGACGGCTCGGTCGCGACCTGGAGTCGTAGTCCGCCGAACCTGACGCTCGAGTTCACGGTTTCCCCACATCGGACCTGCGGTCTGCTCGGACTCGAAGTGTTGCCGGTCGTCCTCTGGGCCGCGCGCCGTCGCCGACGTTCATGATCCGGCGGTGACGAGAAGCTCCACTTCGAAAGGCACTTCGACGGGTTCGCAGAGATCGCCGGTACAGACGCCGACTCGGAGCCTTCCCTCGATCGTCTGCTTGCCCGGTTGCGTCGCCTGGATCGGCGCGGAGTAGCGAATGCCCTGCTCGCGGAGGTCACTCGCGGCTTCACGGTCGAGCTTCGCGGGCAGGTCGAGACCGGAAGACGAGGAGAGCTCGAGGCGGGACGGGAAATCGATGCTGAGCTTGTGCCCGGCTTCCGGTCGCGCTTCGAGAACCAGCGCTCCTGGGTTTCCGGTCGAAAGCCCGACGGGCGCATCGATGACGACGCTGTAGCGGCGGTCCCCAAGTTTCTGGCGGGCATCAGCGCTCTGGCTGGCATCGCAGCTGAGCGCAAACAATACGGCGACGATTCCGCGGACGACACGAGCGAACACCGGCATGTTCATCTTTCCAAGGGGTTGAGGCCTAGCCATCCAGATGCGCCCGGGTGACGCCCTCGCCGCCTTCTTCCGGATCGGCCGCATGGAAATGCGCAACATGACCGAGCCGTGCAAGATGTTCACGGATCGCACCGCGCAGCGCTCCGCTCCCGATTCCATGCAGGATGTCGAGATTGGGGGCACCTCGGCGAGCGGCGTGGTCGAGGCCTTCTTCGACCCGGCTGAGGGCTTCATCCACGCGCAGGCCGCGCACGTCGAGGCGTGACACGCTGCCGGGGGCCGGGGGATCGGCGTGAATGCGGGGCGCTTGCTTCTTCGGCAGCGCATCGGCCGTGGCGGGCTCGACCTGGTCGGCACGCAAGGTGAGACGAGCACTGCCGGCCTGCACCGTCACCCGGCCGCGCCGGTCGGGCAGGGTCTGGAGTGTTCCCGCCCGGCCGCCCGGCATCCGGACCGGATCGCCCGGGCGGGCCCTGTTCCAATCGACGTGGCGCCGCGGCGCTTCCGGCGCTCGCTCGCGCTGGTCGGCTTCATGCGCGCGCGCTTTCTCCTCCAGTTCGAGAAGTCGCTGTCTGGCCCGCGCTGCTTCCTGGGATGAACCGCCTCGCTGCAGATCGCGGATCACCCCCGCGACCTCTCCGTGGGCCTGTCGGAAGGCTTCGTCGAGTTCGCTTCGCATCGAGTCGAAGAGCTGATCCCGCCGCTCCTGAAGCCGCTCGAGCTTCTCCTGGTAGCGGGCACGTTCGCTCTCGCCCTCCGCGCGCAGGCGGGTAGCCTCGGCGCGCTCGCGCTCCAGGGAGGCGCGGTGGTTCGAGAGTTCGGCGAGCATCTTGTCCAGACGCCGATCTTCCCGGTCGAGGAGATGGTTGGCCCGTTCGAGAACTTCGTTTGGCATCCCCATTCGCGATGCGACCGCGGTGGCCGACGAGCTACCTGGGGTGCCGAGTTTGAGGCGGTAGGTGGGTGCAAGCGTCTGTTCATCGAATTCGACGCAGGCGTTCTCGAAGCGGTCGTCGACGTTCGCCATCTCCTTGAGCAGGTTGTAGTGGGTGGTGGTGACGACTCGGGCGCCCGCCTCGGCGAGTTGCTCGAGTACCGCCTGGGCCAGCGCTGCGCCTTCGCTCGGATCCGTGCCGACGCCGATCTCGTCCAGCACGACGAGGCTTCGAGAGCCCGCCTCCTCGACGATTCGCGAGAGATTGGCCATATGGGCCGAGAATGTGGAGAGGCTCTGACGGATGTCCTGCTCGTCGCCGATATCTGCGAGCACCTCATCCACCGCGCCGATGCGCGCACCTGGGCCTGCAGGAATGAACAGACCGGCCCGGGCAAGGAGCGCGGCCAGCGCGATGGCTTTCATCGTCACCGTCTTGCCGCCGGCATTCGCACCCGAGATCACCAGCACGTGCTGGTCGCCGCCAAGGCGCACATCATTCGGGATCGCTTCGTCTGCTGGAAGCAAGGGATGCCGCAGGAGGGGTAGATCGAAGTTTCCATTCTCGTCGAGGATCGGCTCTACGGCATCGTGCTCCCGGGCCAGGTACGCACGCGCGAAGGCGAGATCGATCTGCGCGAGCAGTTGGAGGTTGGAAGCGACGTCGTCGCAAGCTGCCGCCGCGGAGCTCGAGAGCTGCTGCAAGACGCGGTGGGTTTCGCGAAGGACGGTGAGTTCGGCTTGCTTCAGCCGGTTGTTCAGATCGACCAGGGCCTGGGGCTCGATGAAGACGGTCGTTCCGGTGGCCGAGGCGTCGTGCACGATGCCCGGGACTCGCGAGCGCGCCTCCGCCTTGACCGGCAGTACGAAGCGATCGCTGCGCACGGTGAAGTAGTTGTCTTGAAGCTCGGCGCGCAGCTCGGGCCGCCGAAGCATGCTTTCGATCTTCTCCTGCGCCGTCCCGGAGATCGAGCGGACCTCACGGCGAGCCGTGGCGAGTTCGGAAGATGCGGAATCTCGCACCTGGCCGTCGCTCTCGAGCGCGCGATCGATCTCTTCTGCGAGCGCCTCCCACGCGACCAGCAGCTCGCCGATTTCGGCCAACGCGGGAGCGCTCTGCGCGCGCTGCTGGAGGAAGCGTGCCGTCTGGTGGGTGGCATCGAGGGTCGAGCGCAGCGCGATCAGTTCCTCGCCCTGCAGGACGCCGCCGCGGGTGAGCCGCTGGAGCAGTGGGTCGAGCTCGCCCACGCCGGCCAAGGGAGGCGCGTCGCCCTCCTGAAGGATGCCCAGGGCCTGGCCGGTTTCACGAAGGCGTGCCGCGGCACCCGCTGCCGTGGCCTCGAAGAGCGATTCGGGCGTCTCCTCGAGCTGTTCGCGGCTTTGGGGCGTGCGCAAGTGACGCGCAAGTCGCTCCAGCAACTCGGCCCATTCGAGGCGTTCCAGGGTTTTCGCGGCGACGCGGAAGCTCACCGGTGCGAGTCTACGCGACTCAGCCGGGGCTGTGTTCCTGCCGAAAGGGTGCCATGGCCGGATCCCAGCCCAAAGATGAGCTGTTGACCGAGGCGATCCTCGAAGAGACTCGCGATCTCGACCGGCGCACGACCCGGCAAGTCCTGGAGGCGATCCATGGCCAGGATGTGCATGCGGTGGCGGCGGTGGGCCGCGTGCTTCCCGCAATCGAGCGCGCCGTGGACGTCCTGGTGCTCGTGCTGACCGGCGGCGGACGTTGGTTCAACATCGGCGCCGGGACCAGCGGGCGAATCGGAGTGCTCGATGCCTCCGAGATTCCCCCGACATTCGGCTACCCGGCGGAGCGCGTCCAGGGAGTGATGGCCGGCGGCGAGTCCGCGCTCGTGCGGGCCATCGAGGGTGCCGAAGACGTCGCCGAAGATGCGATGTGCGCCCTCGCGGATCTGGAACTGATGCCGGGAGATGCCGTCGTGGCACTCTCCGCAAGCGGGCGCACGCCGTTCGCGCTCGGTGGCCTGGAAGCCGCGAAGCAATGTGGGGCACGCCGTATCGCCATCACCTGCGATCCGGCTTCCCCTCTGGCTCAGGCAGCGGAGGTGCCGATCGTTCCCGTCGTCGGCCCCGAGGTCATCGCAGGTTCGACCCGCATGAAGGGCGGCCTGGCCCAGAAGATGGTCCTCCACTTGCTGTCCACCACCGTCATGGTTCGCCTGGGCCGCGTCGAGGGCAACCTGATGGCCAACCTCAACCCCGGATCTCGCAAGCTCCAACACCGGGCCGTGCGCATCGTCATGAGCCTCGCGAGCGTCGACGAACCCACCGCCCGCACCTCCCTCGCTGCGGCTTCCGGAAGCATCCAAGAGGCCGTTCGCCGGACGAAGGCCTGAACCTCCGGCCGTCGCGCCTAGCCTGAACTATGCACGAAAGTTGGCTGAGAAGCTGGCTTTCCAATGTTTCAGCGTGCCGCGCGGCGATTGACGCTGACGGATCTCGTTTTGGGTGGTCGATGCCCATTCCGTGGCGCGAATGCGGAGTGTGCTT
>JAAETT010000412.1 GCA_024228115.1 bacterium | reverse complement strand
AGTGTCCACCCTCAAACCAGGGTCGCCGAACTCACGCCGCGCCTCTGGAAAGAGAACTTCGCCGACGCTCCCCTCGGGCCCCTGACAGGCTGAGACCCCGCGATACGGGCTGCAACCACGTCCGAGGCTGGCCGCTTACGCCAAAACAGCTCAGGGCGCAGATCGAGGTGCCGACTTCGCTCTCGGACGGGTGCATGATCGGCGGCACTATGCCACCCCTCGTCTTCGATGCATTGAAAGATCGCGTCGATGAACCGGACGTTCATCTCGCTCCAGATCGGCCCGTTCGAGGGCGGATCCCGGGAGTCCCCGCCCCTACGAAGAGCGCGACACGACGTTCGGCGAGTTGAGTGATGCGCTCATGGAACTGGTCGATCGACAAGGCAGGCCGGGGCATTGCCCTCCAGTATAGAGTGGCGCCAGCTCGGCAATCAGCGTTGCGCGCTGGCTGCCCGCCTGCCTCAGTCCGGCAAGCTTCTGCTTCCCCGCAGGACTACTACGCAATGAGGGCTTCTAGTTGTAGAGGCGCACTTTCCGCAGTTGAGCCCGGGGTGCAGGGCAATGAGAGGTGCACCCGAAGGGAGCACAACAAACGTGAGAGCCACTCGCCTTCCATAGAGAGTGCTGGTCAGGCTCAGCAGGCTAGAGCTGGTTCACCTGTATGACGCCTCCGCGAACGGATATCCGTCGTCCACCTATGGGAATGTGGGGAAGGTGTCGAAGGTTCCGCTCAAGACCGAAGACACTGCCCGTCCGGGTTCGGGAAACGCATTCGTCTTGTTGGTCGTGGCTCCAACGAGTTGAACATGGTTCGGTCCCTCTACCAGCTGCATTCCCGAGAGCGAAACGGTATTGGTCCCCGCGGCATTCGTGGCGCTCGCCGATTCGGTCGTGAACGGCAGGGAATATTGAAACGTGCCACCTCCCTGTTGGACGAGCGTTACCGAGACCGTCGCCGAGAATGAGATCTTGATTCCCTCGCTGGTCTTTGTGGCAGTTCCAGTAGCAGGAGCTGCGAGTGTGTAGCGCAGCTCGCCCGGCGTACTCCAGAGTTGGATTGAGGGGATGGAGACGCCCGAAGGCAGAATGGTGAACGAGACGGAACCACCCGGGTCCGGATCGCTGAACGCGAACTCAATCGTTGAGCCAGCTGGAAGGTTGAGGTTTTCGTAGCCTTCGAAGGATATGAAGGAAAGACTGTCGAGCGTGAGCGTCCCCGTAGTCGTTTCAGCACCCGCAGGAACGCTGAGCTGGAGAAGAACCAGGAGTACTAGGATTTGCTTCACTGTGTGAACCTCCAAAACAGAGAGAAGAGAGCCGACACGGTACACGCGCCGACTGCAGCGCAGCCGAAGAGGATCAACCCTTCAATGGCTACACGAGGACTGGTACGGTTCGGGAGCTCAACGACGAGGGTTCCCGTCATACCGGATCCAAGTGCTTGTGTCACTCGTCCCCAGGGATCCACGACTGCGGAGATCCCGCCGTGCGCGACACGAAGCAGCGGCAATCGAGTCTCAATTGCACGGAAGCGGGAGTATGCGAGCTGTTGTCTGCTCACGTTCTCTCCCGCAAACCACGAATCATTGACCAGGTTCACGATGGCGATCGTCCCTTCGGTCTTTCGCGCTGTGACGGATGCCGGAAAGAGCGCTTCATAGCAGAAGACTACAGACAGGGATGAAGGCCCGAGTTGGAGGGGCCCCTCTTCTTCAGCGGCTTCGGCGTGTCTCACGGAGGGGCCATCTTGGTTTCGCCAAGGCCATGCAATTGGCGATTCGGCAATGGGAACTAGAATTCTCTTGGCGGAGTATCCCACGTATCGTCCTTCTGGGTCCAGTAGGACCGCGCGGTTTTGGTAGGCGTGTGGCGACGTTGCTGCTCCGACTCGTCCCATGATGAGCGGCCGGCCGATTCGCTTGAGTTCGCGTTCTATGTCTTCGTCGAGGAGCTTGTCTTGTCCTTCAGGAGTCGAGATCACGGTCTCCGGCCATACCACAACATGAATTGGCCTATGCTCGCGGTTGAGGCCTACCAGCGTCAGATTGACCATCTCCTGGAGATTCGTTCGCTGGGCAGCGGGCGCCCAGCGCTCATCTGCGGGCAGATTGGGCTGGACCAGTAGGGCGCGCACCGGAGCATCGGCAGCCGCTTGTGGCCCGGTCGATCGAGTCGCTACTTCTCCAAGAGTGGCGAGACCCACGAGGCCACCTAGCCTGAACTATGCACGAAAGTTGGCTGAGAAGCTGGCTTTCCAATGTTTCAGCGTGCCGCGCGGCGATTGACGCTGACGGATCTCGTTTTGGGTGGTCGATGCCCATTCCGTGGCGCGAATGCGGAGTGTGCTT
>JAAETT010000411.1 GCA_024228115.1 bacterium | reverse complement strand
GTGAAACTGTCGCGGAGAATGGCGGTTCATACTGCAATCAATGACCCATTTATATGACCCATTTTTTCGGGAATGCGTCATTAACTTTAACTATCGCGTTATAGTTAAAAACTATCGGTGAAAACTGACGCTGTGCGCGACAGTTGGGTAATTGACGCGGAGAATGGCGGTTCTGCGCGACAGTTTGGCAGTTTGACAGTTTGGACTGTCATTCTGCGCGACAGTTGTGCGTAAGTCCTTGATTTATAAAAGGAATAAAATGGGTCATCAGTTAAGTCATTGATTCTATTGAAGAAAACGGTAATAATGTTTAAAATCCATGACCCATTCGAAAAAAAATGCGTCATTAGTTAAACCATTGATTTTGTTGAAGAAAAATGAGTTATCCACCGATTTATGACGAATCCATTTTTGGATGCGTCATTACCTCTAGCCCGCACTGCGTAGCCGTTTTACCCCCCAAAATACCCCTCTATGACGAATTGGGTCTATAGTCCAAGTAAATGATTTCGGTATATGCCAAAACTCAGCCAGTGGACTTGGGGCGTAAAAATGGGTCATTGGTCATATACGCTGAGAATGTCAACATTTTGAGAGTCATTGACGCGGTGAGAGTCATTGACGCGCAGAATGACAGTTTTGATGCGGTGCAGCAATTTGGGCTATTAATTGCCTCAAAAGCTTGACATCTGGTAGAATTACTGGCTATGAAAAATAAGCTAATCCAGATCTCAGACTTGATCGCCCTGCCAGCCAAACACGCGCTGTTCGCTATGGAGTGGGTGAAAGACGGCGCTACCCGCCGAGCCGCTGAAGCGTCCGGGTACTCCCCTGACTACGGCGCAAAGCTGATACTAGACCCTCAAGTGTCTGCCGCTATCGATATGATATTCGCACGACGTATGGAGGAGGCCGAGTACGACGCTGATTGGCTCCTGGGCGAGATGGTTGATAACCATTACATAGCACGACAGCAAGGCAATATAAGCGCGAGTAATACCGCCCTGGGCATGGTAGGGAAGCATAAACGGGTCGACGCCTTCGCAGCTGATAAGGTCAACGTGAGCACCGACGCGGACGTTGTGGATCGTTTGGTGATGGCACGGCGGCGGATGCATGCAGCCGTGCAGCAAGCTGACGAAAATAGTGATCCGTCGTTCTTGTGATGGTATCATGCGCGACGTGAGCCCGTTCGAGCGTTACAGGTCCGTCACTGCCTGGCTCCGGGCTCACTAACATTTAACTGATTAACGAGGCAATAGTATGGCACTGATAAAAATGGGAACAGCACAGGACCTTACCCAGTCCAACAGCCCGAATGCGAAGTTCGACTGGATTATGGTCGTCGGTACGACAGGCAGTGTGGTCGTGGATCACACAGGCGGCAACACGACAACTCTCGCGGCAGTTCCAGTGGGTGTGTGGATACCGATGAGCGGAGGCACGAACGTTCAGACAGCGTCGACTGCCGTGGGAATCATGGTGGTATGACCCTCGCAATACTTATGCAACGTATGATGCTCGGCGGGCAGGCAGCTGCCCCATTAGCATTGAACTTCAACGGTAGTGATATCTACGGAGAGTTTACACATCCATATATCTTTACTGGTGATTTTGGCATAGTTATTTCTTTTAAAACCACCGACACTGTGTGCAGTTTGACGAGCGCGATTAATACATACTCGACTCGGTTGCAGGTGTATATAGACAGCGGCGGAACTATGGGAATATGGCATGCCACCACATTAATTGCTGAGACATTGGCCGCAGTAAATGACGGGTTGGATCATGTTGCAGTGATTGAAAGGGCCGGCGCCGGGTGGACGCTAACACTGGACGAGGTACCACAAGACACTGGCAGCGGCAGCGGTGATGTGTCTATAGAACGTGTTGGGCAGCACAACAGCAGCCAATGGTTTAACGGCCAAATCCCATCAATAGGGTTCATAGATAAATCGGGCGCCGAGGATGTCACACAGCTCTTCATATTGAACAATGGCAGTACTACCTCGATCCCCATCTTCGGCGGCGGCGCTGAGGAAATGACTCTGCATGGTGTAGATGCAGGCGACTGGTCTTAACCGCGACGTTACATCGCAGGAAAGTGACACATTTCTGACGTAGATCTCAAGCTAGCAGACGAGGTATCCCAATACCTGTATGACCCCCTGGGGTTCGTCATGTTCGCGTTCCAGTGGGGCGAGCCCGGCACTGCGCTGCACGGCTTCGACGGGCCTGACGGCTGGCAGATCGATGTGCTCAACGACATCGGCGCAGCAGCCAGGCAGCGCAACTTCAACGGGGTGGACCCAGTAGCACCGATCAAGCTCGCGGTGGCATCGGGGCACGGCATCGGCAAGTCTGCACTGTCGGCTTGGATCACACTTTGGGTTAAGTCAACGAGGCCTAACTCCAAGGGCGTTATCACGGCGAACACAGGCGACCAGCTCAAGACAAAGACCATGTCGGAGTTGTCGAAATGGCGCTCACGCTGCATCACGGGGCACTGGTTTGAAATGCATGCGATGTCGATGTGTCACCGTGCGTATCCCGAGCAGTGGCGTGTTGACGCGCTGACGTGTCGCGAGGAGAACTCTGAGGCTTTCGCGGGACTGCACGCAGCAGACTCTACCCCCTGGTACCTGTTTGACGAAGCCAGTGCTATTCCCGAAAAGATCTGGGAAGTCGCGAAAGGCGGCGGTACGGATGGGGAGCCCATGCACTTTGCTTTCGGCAATCCGACTCGTAACAACGGCTCGTTCTATGACTGCTTCGGCACTCAATCTCACCGGTGGATCACTCGGCGGGTAGACAGTCGTACCGCAAAAATGACTAACAAGATCCTGCTACAAGAGTGGCTCGATGATCACGGCGAAGACAGCGACTTCTTCCGCGTACGTGTGCGAGGCATGCATCCCCGCGCAGGGGATATGCAGTTTATTCCGAATGACGTCGTGCATGCAGCACGTAAGCGCGGCAGTGGTATGTATCTAGGCACAGACCCGCTGATCTGCGGAATTGATATGGCACGCGGCGGCGATGACGACTGCCGTATTCAGTTCAGACGCGGCAGAGATGCGAAGTCGGAGAAGTCATACCGCATCGCGGGCGAGAACTCACGTGACTCGATGAAGGTAGTATCCCTGCTCATCCTGGTGCTAGATCGACATAAGCCAGACGTGACGTTCCTCGACAGCGGGTCGATGGGGGGTCCGATAGGCGATCGAATGCGGCAGCTGGGCTATCACGTCATTGATGTCGGTTTCGGTGATAACGCGGCTGACGTGGTCTCATACAAGAGTCGGACAGCGGAGATGGGGTCGCGCTGCAGGCAATGGCTGCTCGATGGGGGGTCGATCCCAGATGATGACCAGCTTGAGATCGAGTTAGTATCGAGGGATTTCGGCCACAATGACAAAGGTCAGCTGGTACTCGAACGCAAGAAAGACATGAAGAAACGAATTGGGGTATCACCTGACTGGGCGGACGCTTTATACCTAACTTTTGCCGAGCCAGTACCGCCGCGTCAAGTGCCCAGAGGGCATCTCGATATGCACATATCACAGCGGGGTGCGCAGCCGCGTGACTATAATCCGCTCGATAGTTTGGATTCTGATCAGTATTGAGATATCATACCCGCATTTACAGCGTGGAGACTCACATATGTGCGGCGGATCAACCCCTTCAGTAACACCACCGACACCCCCACCGAAAGCACCCGAGGCTCCCCGACTCCCTGATGCAGAAGCATCTATCGGCGGGGGAGCAGACGCACGCAGACGTCGTGCAGCGTCACAGGGTCGCAGTGGATCGATCTTGACATCAGGCGCGGG
>JAAETT010000410.1 GCA_024228115.1 bacterium | reverse complement strand
TTAGCATGACAACACTTCCGCCTTTGGTCGATACAAGGGACTAGGCTCGTACCGTCTCTGCTGACACTGGAGGGTGGTCACTGTGAGAGAGCTAACGCTTCGAGGCCTCATCATTCTGTTTGCTGCAACACTGGCTGGCTGCCCGCCGGGCAATCAAGCTCCAAGTGCCCCCATGATATCGGGTATCCAATCGACCAATACCTCGATTTCCGGAACTATCGGCGCCTGCGTTGATGATGGTCTACCCGCCAGCCCTGGCATCTGCTCGCTGACCGTGCTTGTGGCCGATCCGGGCACGACTGGCCCCGCACGCGGCTCTGGCGCGGTCTTGCTACCCCAATCCGGCGGTTCGTTTTCGGTGACCGGCCTTACTATGGGGCAAGACTACTCGATCGTCGCAACGGCGGACGATGGAGAATTGACCTCACAGAGCGGGGCCACCGCATCAACCAATTCTGCGCCTAGCACGCCTTCGCTGTCGAACGTCACGACGCCGTCTGCGCAAAGAATCGAGGGCGAAATTTCGGCTTGCACGGATGATGGAGTCGGATCACCGAACGGAAAATGCGACCAGGAGATAATCATCCTTCCGGACCCAGGGTTCTCTGTATCGTGCCAGCCAAGTGGCAGTTCGTATGTATGTGACCTACCCCAGGACACGGTTCCAGTCGATCAGAATGGGATGTGGTTTATCGACGAGGACGTCCTGGAACCTGGCTCAACGTACTTCCTCTACGGCGTAAGCCTAGACGGCATGGCGGCATCGCTTTCTGCGAAGATGACCGTAACGACTCCCGTAAAATATACTGCGATTCAGCGCTCGATATTTGCAGACCTTGGAGAACCTCCCCCGGGAAACACGACGGAGCCGGGGCTCAGGAACGGAGTCATCGCAGGCTTCCGGATCCGCCCTAAGACAGCAGCTGACTACGCGATTGGTGGCTTCACTCAGCAAGGGGTGTGGGCAGGAGTCAGCGGGAAATCTTCAACACACGAGTGGATAGAAACAGGTGTATCCCAAGGCTTTCAAGGGGCCAACTTGCACACCTACGTCACAGCCTACGGCGACAAGGTCAACGACATATACGTCGAGATCTCCTATTCTGGAAGCGCACCAGTCACAGGAAATCTTGAGTACTTCAAAATCGTACAGTGCTCCCAAGTCGGTACGCTAGTCGAATTCGGATGCGGTACTTCCGCGTCTGACAAATGGGTAACGTGTTTTGACACGGCCGAAAGCGGAGGAGCACTTGGGGATTGCATCATTTGGAACGACGCCTTGGTCGATCAGCGGGCAGGTGAATCAACCGGGGTAAACATTTCTCACGGCATGGCGGATATGCATATCGGTTTCGAAGCCACCACTTCCACCAGCAGTATTGATACGGTCTACGTAAAGCGGATCCGCTATCGGTTGGAGTTGCCGTCCCAGTTGGTGTGGTCGAACATCTACAATATACCTTGGCAGCGAACCTTCTTGGCGAAGCAACCGTCCCCATCGTCAATACACGGAACCGATTGCTGTCAAGGACTGATCACCTCTCCAGGCTCAACCGGTGCCGAGTGCGCTGGCCCGAAAGACTTCATCTACTTCTTCAACAGCTCGACTCCAACCACGACATCCCAATGCAACTGAGGTGGCTCAGCGTGATGCAATACAAGACCGTTCTACAGCTAATTGCCGTCGTTCTGTTCGCTGCCGCGCTTCCAAATCCATCGACCGCGCAAGGCCAGTCCTATCAAGTGACAATCGAGCCGGGAGTTTCTCCTCGATTGAGCCCGTCGGTTGTTGCGGGAATGGCTTCACAACACGGCAGAGAGCGATCAATTGCCTCGGCAGGAACCGCGGTCCCTCAGGTTGCGGTAGCAAGAGTTGAATGTCTGAAGGGTACGGAGTTGCGGAGTGGCTACTCAAACCCAACGATTCGAGACGGTGGTCCTGTGTGGAGGGTTCGCACGAACGGAGCCTTTCTTGTTTGGCGGACAGGACTCGGCAACGCGCCTCGTGTCGCCGCACAAGCAACGTATACGATCGACGACGACACGGGCCAGATCATGAGCAGCGCTTTCACCAATACTCGTCCCGCTACTGCAGAAGAAGTTGAGTCAGTGCGGCGATGATCAAATTGGGCGTTTCAAAGAAAACGACTTGAGATCGACAGAGCCTAAGAATCAATGAACCGCCCAACCCTCGGAAGAGGGAAGGGCGGTTCGGGGAAGGGGATGTCCCAGAACCGGTTGATTTTCTGAGAGTTTGAGAGCGGCGGCTCCTTCACCCTCCGTGTATTACGGAGGGGGTCACTACACCAAGAAGGAACCGCCACCATGACCAAGCATGCCAAGAAGTCCGATCATCTC
>JAAETT010000409.1 GCA_024228115.1 bacterium | reverse complement strand
GAATTTAGCTAGATATTTAGGATTATCATATGATCGACTATTACTTCTTCAATTTAAACGTCTAATTATTCAATGTCGACTATCCTTATTCTGATTATTATAATTAATGTCCATGATTATTTAGCCTGATTATTACTGTTAATTAGTAGTCCATTAATATTGAATAGGACCTTCAAGTTTTTAATTATCCTTTATCTTAATTCTTTGATTCTATATCCTTTAATCCCTTTATTTTCTAATAATTAACCTAAAATATCAATCATATTGATTAAAATTGAACTATTAAATTATTCGATGAGATTTTCCATTTTAAAAATCCAGTATGCTTGATTTTACTTTAATTATTGAAAATCGTATTGTTGAGATTAATAATTAGTCGACTAGATATTATTTAATTAAATGTTAGTCAATATTGATTAGTAATTGATTATTTTTGAGCTTGATTTTCCATTTTAAAAATCCAGTATGCTTGATTCGGCAAAGACTTAAAGCATTTTAATCATTTTCCTTAGGTTATTATTAGCAGTGGATATTG
>JAAETT010000408.1 GCA_024228115.1 bacterium | reverse complement strand
TCCGGATCGCGCGCATCAAAATCGCTGACCTCCTCCCCCCGCCCGGCCATGAGTAGCGTCAAATCGGCCGTGTTGATCTGTCCGTTCCGGTCGATGTCGCAAACAGGCGGGGCAGCCACCTCGACTGTCGCAATCGCCTCCACCGCGCCAAAGCCCAGTTGCGATATCGCACCCTCCGGATCCGTGACTCGAAGATGCACCGTGAATGTGCCCGGGCGATCGAAAACCACACTGGGACTGGTCTCCGTGCTCGTTATCGGTATCGCCTCTTGTGGCAGATACCACTCAAACCCCAGGGCGCCGCCCTCCGGATCCTGGGAAGCGGTGCCGTCCAACTGGATCGTATCCCCAGCGACAGACGAGTAGATGCCACCCGCATTGGCAATAGGCCGTTCGTTGGTGCTCGGCGGTGGACACGGCAAGCCTGCAAACGGCGGCTCGAGGCCAAGTCGAATCGGGAAGAACTCCCCGAAGAAGATGGTGTCTTTCTGAACGTCAGTGAGAAGGAAGGGCGCGGAGCTGGGGTCCACATCAAGAACAGTCCGGGGCGCAACAATGCCGGTCAACGGTCCCGAACTGGAAAACGGCGGGAGTTGAACCGTCATCGAGAAACCCAGGCTCGGGTACTCTCGAACCGGCTCTCCGACATACCACGCCTCGACTCCAAGGGGGCTACTGGGATCGCCGACTAGCAGAACCACTTGTAGGCCAATATCCTCGGTGAACACCTCAAAACCGGCCATACGTGAACGTCTGAAAAGCGGCCATAGGGAGCCGCCCAAGACAGGTGTGGTGTGATTAGCCCTTTGTGGGTGTGTTTTTCAAGGTGGCCTTCTCTCGGGATCGCCAGCTCC
>JAAETT010000407.1 GCA_024228115.1 bacterium | reverse complement strand
TCGAGATCAAGTCGGGAAAGGTGACAGTCTGTGCGGTAGTATCCGGCTTCATGAAGGGGCCCTTGTTGAGGGGAAACGCGTGTCGCAACACGTTTCTACCGCAACTGGGGCCTTCTTCAATTCAGGAACGCGACTTCTTCATGAATTATTCGGGCTAAAGAAGAAACCCCCGAGCCGCTCCCGGCTTCCGTGGTGCCGCCGGCGCCGAAGCCCGAGATCGAGGCCGAGGTGAGCGGCCAAGAAGTCGTGATCGTGCAGGGCGATCGCCGCTACCGAATCCGAGGGCTGGAGAAGAACGCCAGCTTTGACGGGATGAAGGTGAACTTGCTGGTCTCGGCGCCTTCGCTGGGGGGCGGTGGCCAGGCGATGCACATCGACACCTTTGATCTCTATCAGCAGCGGCCGCGGGGAGCCTTTGCTCAGCAAGCGGCCGTCGAACTCGGCTTGAAGGACGAGGTGATACGCAGCGACCTGAGGAAGATCCTGTTGAAGCTCGAAGCTCTGCAGGCGGAGCGGATCGAGGGGGAGAAGGCGGCACAAGCCAAGAGCGTCACGCTCAGCATTGAGGAGACGCAAGCCGCCATGGAGCTGTTGAAGGATCCGGATCTTCTCGGCCGTATCGAGCGGGACTTCGATCGTTGTGGCGTGGTGGGAGAGGGGACGAACAAACTTGTGGGGTACTTGGCGGGTGTCTCTCGGAAGCTGGATGCGCCCTTGGCCGTGGTAATTCAATCGACGAGTGCCGCGGGGAAGTCGGCGTTGATGGATGCGGTGCTCGCGTTCATGCCGGAGGAAGACCGCACGAAGTACTCGGCGATGACGGGTCAGTCGCTCTTCTACATGGGCGAGACGGACCTTCAACACAAGGCCTTGGCGATCGTCGAGGAGGAAGGGGCAAGCACCGCTTCCTATGCCCTCAAGCTTCTGCAGTCGGAAGGCGAGCTGACGATTGCAAGCACGGGCAAGGACCCTGAAACCGGTGAGCTGAAGACGCTGGACTACAAGGTCACGGGCCCGGTGATGATCTTTCTGACCACGACGGCGATCGACATCGACGAGGAGCTGCTGAACCGCTGCGTGGTGCTGACCGTCGATGAGGGTCGCGAGCAGACGCGGGCCATCCACGCGATCCAGCGCCGCAAGCGCACGCTGGCGGGGCTGCTTGCCAAGTCAGACAAGGACCAGGTGCTCGCGCTGCACCAGAACGCGCAGCGGCTGCTCGCCCCGCTCGCCGTCGTGAACCCGTTCAGCGAGCGCCTGACCTTCGTCGATGACCGCACGCGGACCCGTCGCGACCACGAGAAGTATCTCACGTTGATCGATTCGATCACACTCCTGCATCAGCACCAGCGGAAGGTCCAGACGGTGAACCACCACGGAAAGTCGATCCGTTATGTGGAAGTCACGCCCTTCGATATCGAGACGGCGAACCGGCTGGCGAGCGAAGTCCTGGGTCGAACCCTCGACGAGCTTCCGCCGAAGACCCGCGAGCTGCTGCGCAGGCTCGATGGCTGGGTGAGCGGACGTTGCGAGGCCCTGGCCATGGAGCGTTCCGCGTTCCGGTTCCGTCGCCGCGAGGTACGGGACATGACCTTCTGGGGGGACACGGCGCTCAAGGTTCACCTCGGAAGGCTTGCCGAGATGGAGTACGTGCTCGTTCATCGGAGTGGTCGCGGGCAGTCCTACACCTACGAGCTTCTCTATCGGGGAGAGGGCGAGCACGGCAACGTGTTTCTGATGGGACTCATTGACGTGGCGAAGCTTGGATCAAAGCATGACTACGACAATCGCCGGTCAGGGCAAAACGGAGGGCAGTCAGGGGTCGGTCAGCCCCGGGTCGGGCCTCGGTCAGGGGGTGGTCGGGGTCCCGAAAACGGCGCAAGTGCGCAGAGCGAAATGGCTTCCTTCTCGTCGGGTCGTGCTCATCCTGAAAATGCACGGCCGACACCGGCGAGGGGGAATGGATCGTATCGTACGCACACGGGAGAACTCCCGGCCGAACGCGCCGACTAATGCCGCGCCGCAAGCGCCGCCGCTCTACCCCGAAGCCCGATCCTTATCCCATCGACGGAAGCGGCATGGCCCCGTACATGGCTCGCTTCCTCGAAGCCTCGGCCGCGAAAGGCTTCGCGCCGCGCACCGTCGAGATCCGAGACGAGATGCTGCGTCGCTTCATCCACTGGTGCGGCGAACGAGACCTGGAGCAGCCCCAAGACATCACACGGCCGATCCTGGAGCGCTACAGGCGCCACCTGTACCACTACCGAAAGCCGAACGGCGAGCCGCTCTCGTTCTCGACCCAGCAGCAGCGCCTGGTCCCGATCAAGGCCTTCTTCAAGTGGCTCGCCAAAGAGAACTTCATCCTCTCGAACCCGGCAAGCGAGCTGGAGCTACCGCGGGTTCACCGCCGGCTCCCCAAACACGTCCTCACCGCCGAGGAAGTCGAACGGATCCTGGCCCAGACGATGCTCCACGACGAACTCGGCATCCGAGATCGCGCGATCCTCGAGACCTTCTACTCGACAGGCATCCGGCGAGCCGAGCTCGCCCACCTTCGCCTCTACGATGTCGACATCCGAAACGGAACCCTGATGGTTCGCCAAGGCAAAGGTCAGAAGGACCGCATGGTACCTCTGGGAGAGCGGGCAGGGCGCTGGATCACGAGATACGAAGAAGAGGTTCGTCCCTCGCTCGCTACCGAACCCGACGAGGGCTGGCTCTTCCTCCACGACAGCGGCGAGCCTCTCGGAAAGAACCGTCTCACCGATCTCGCCAAGAAATACATCGCCGCCTCCGGCGTCGAGAAATCCGGCGCCTGCCACCTCTTCCGCCACACCATGGCCACCTTGATGCTCGATGCCGGCTGTGACATCCGCCACCTCCAAGCCATCCTCGGCCACAGCCAGCTCTCCACCCCCGAGATCTACACCCACGTCTCGATCCGAAAGCTCAAGGAAGTCCACGCCAGAACCCACCCCGCGGATCAGCCTTCCTCCAGCCGCTGATCGGCTCCCCGATCTTCCTTTAGCCGCCGGCCCCGAAGGTCTCGCTTGCTACGCTGCCGAGGTGCGCGCGGATGCGACTACGCCCCGCGTGCGATCTGAAAAACCGCGTCTAGGAATTTATTCGGAAATGCTCCGAGTGCACCAGGGAAATCTCGCGCTAAAGCCT
>JAAETT010000406.1 GCA_024228115.1 bacterium | reverse complement strand
CCAGGGAATTTCGTGCATATGTACTATGCCCCCACTGAGCAAAAACTGGGTTTAACATCTACCATCTACATTTACATCCCCAACTACCATCCCATACATTTACAGATTTACATTTTTTTTTTCATCGGTTCGTCTCTTCTGAGACAGGGGGCACAATACATCTCAGGCGACGTAATACTAAGTGCTCCCCATACTAGCCAACCGGCAAGGGACTAAGCGCCCTTGCGTGTGGTTGGGTCCCCATACTGGCGGACTACCCATTCGAAGGACATCCTCGCAAGGCGCCTTCCTCAAGCCTGGGTGAGGCCGGGGACTACCGCGAAGTTCCTTGTCCAAGGGAACATCCCAATCCATACGAAAGTCAGAAAATTCGAAACCCCAGGCGGGGATCGAACCTTCCACCTTCCGTACGGAAGTGCGCAGCAAAGGCACTGCGCCATGGGACCGACATCTGCTTGAATGATTATGACGCAGGGCGGAGTACCCAGCAGGACAAGATTCTTTGTAACAATTAATTACAGACGTCATCGTCTTGTCGTCAACACTTTTGTTTTTCCACGGTTGTTCAAAATGAAGCTGTGAATTTTGTTCAGGTTCAGTGATGACCAGCTTTTGGATGGCATGGCAACGGGATTAAATACAGGGTG
>JAAETT010000405.1 GCA_024228115.1 bacterium | reverse complement strand
CACTACCTCGCGGCTCTCGATCGCGAACTCGACACCGATCCGACCGACACCGATTCGCCGTTCTGACGAGAAACCAGCACTCGCGCGCGACCACGGCTAGATGATCAGATTTCTACGGTTTCTCGTGATCGCCAACACGCTGGTGGCGGGCGAAACCGAAATCGAGTTCGCGGCGCCCTTTGTCGACGGGTCCGATGTCTATGCCTTCTATTGGCGCACCCACACGACCGGTCCGAGGGAGGTGGGCTTGGCGAAGATGAGCGGCGGAACGCCGCCCTTCGTTCGCCAGACATTCCCCAACACGAGCACGCTCTTCGGGGATACCTACTCCCTCTTCGAAGATGGGGATCTGCAGCCCGCCTCCGGCGGAGTCGTATCCGGGTCCGATCTCTACCTCTATGGGCTCCAACTCCCAGGTGGAGCGACAAGCCACGAGGTGTTTTCTGCCCGAGTACCGCTGAACGGGGTGACGCAGGCAAGCTCGTACGAATACTGGACCGCCTCGGGCTGGCAGTCCGCCCCTACGACACCTGCGGCGCTCTGGGACAACTCAGGCGCACCGTCCGTTGCGTACAACACGCAGGAGGCAAGGTGGGCTGCCGTTTATAGTGTCGAACAGAGTCTGATTCTTCCCTACGTCCAGGAAGACAATCATAGTGCGTTGGCTGTTCGCGTTGCTGAGAACCTGGAAGGCCCGTGGTCTGAGCCCGTCGTGGTGTGGGAGCGGCCGCAGACGCTTCTTACAGGCACGGGAAGCGTCCACAGTCCCGTCATCCTGCCGGGCCTCGAGAACGGATCCGCGATCACGGTTGCGGCCAACGATGGCGGTGAGTGGACGAGGCCCGAGAACGCGTATCTCTACGAAATCGATCTGAGCCAGCTCACCTTCCCGCCCGCGCTCGATCTCCCTTCCGACCCCACGTCGCAGAACCCGCACCCCGCGGCCGGCTTCGCCAATTCAGGTGACCTCGTTCGCATCTTCGTGAACGGAGAAGAGCAGGGGAGCGACACGGCCCAGGCCGATGGCTCGTTCGAGATCTCGATCGTCCTCCTTGACGGACCCAATTCTGTCTACGCGGTCGCCGATTCGGGCGGGCAGACCTCCGATCCGTCTGCAGTCGTCACGTACAACTACGAGAACGCCGAGTCTCGTACGGTTTCGGGCTCGATCACCACGGATACGGTGTGGACTCCAGGTCAGGCTCCCGGCAACGCCGGGCCCTACATCATCGGTTCGAACCTCACGATCGACCCCACCGCGACTCTCACGATCCAGCCGGATGTCGAGGTGCGTGTCGACGGCCTGTATTCAATCACCGTAGATGGAGGACTCGTAGTCCAAGGCGTGTCCGGGCAACGTGTCGTCCTCCGTTCCGACGCGGCGCCGCCAGGCCACCAAGACTGGCTCGGCCTCACTGTCAACGGCCAAGCCGTCCTCGAGGAGGTCGACATCAGAAACACCTCTACCGCTATCCGTGTTGCAGGAGGTGACCTCCAGCTCAGCAACGCCACGATCACTCAATTCGTGGACGGCGTGCAATTTCAGGCAGGCGGAACTGGCCATCTGGGTGCGGGTACTTTGATCGACAACGCGGCAGGTTGGCCGATCGGGTCCTGCATCGAGCTGAAGGACGCAGGGACCGTGACCATCGACAGCGTGGAAGCCTACCGCTGCCGGCACGGACTGACGTTGATTCGCTCCTCGCCGGATGTCCAGGCGAGCACGTTTAGTGACCACGAATATCATGGGATCTTGATCAAGGACGGATCCAATCCTGATATTTTCGGAGGCAACGCGATCACGAACAACGGCATCACTGGCGTTCGAGTCGAAAGAGGCTCCGGCCAGGCCGTTGATCCCGCACCAATCATTCGCGAGTCCGATCTCTTCGGAAACGCATCCTGGGACTACTATGTGATAAACGTCGGCGCCCCGCTCCAGGCATCGGGGAACTGGTGGGGAACCACCGATCTGGCGACGATTGCCGGTAACATTCACGACTCCAGCGATTCGGCGTCTGCAGCCATCGTTCAATGGACACCGTTCCTGAACGACAGCTTTTGGGCTGGAGGAACCGTGGTGCCAGGCTCCTACTTGAACGGACCGGTCGTGGAACCAGTCGAGGCTGGCGTCACCCACATGGTGGTGGGGGATCTGCTCGTGGAGAGCGGCCAGGTTGCCACGCTCGAGGCAGGGGCTCACCTTCAGTTCCTGCCGGGCATGCGCTTCATTGTGGACGGCACCCTGGACATCGCGGGCTCCGCATCGCAGCTGGTGCATCTGGAATCGGCTGGGAGTTCGCCAGCCCCAGGCGATTGGGATGGGATCTACATCTCGGCAACGAGCGTCAACAGCCAAATTCGACACGCCTTGATCGAGCACGCGGACTACGGAGTCCACATCGACCAGGCACCGGTGGGCGTCTCCGACTCCCAAGTTCTTGATGCCAAGGAGGCAGGAATCTACCTGAACGACTCCACGTCTCAGCTGTTCAACAACATTCTCACGTTGTCCGCCCCGCCCGCCTCAAGTACGAACTCGGGGATCCACGTGGTGGAACCGGCGGGCGGGGCGGCGAATCCCGGTCTGATCGGCAACACGATCCAGGACTATCGAAACGGAATTTGGATCCAGCACTCATCCACGCAGGCGGGGACCGGTGTGGTGTCCGTGACTGGGAATACCCTCGAGGCAGCGAAATTCTACGGGCTCCGGATTGAAGGAACGACGGCGCCGGCAGTTACCGGGAACCTGATCAGGAACAATACCGCGGCCGGGATCCTGCTGAGTGCGGGATCCGGTGGCTATCCGACTCCGACGATTCAGGGCAATGACATTCATGACAACGGGTCCAACGATCTCGATGCTGGCGCATTCCCCGTAGTCGGTGCGATCGACGCCTCTAAGAATTGGTGGGGTACGACGGATCCGGTCGAGATTGCGGACAAGATCAACGATCGCACGGACAGCGCGAATCGCCCCGTAGTTGGTTTCACGCCGTTCTTGGATGCAAGCATTCTCGCAAACGGCCAGGAATTCCAAGGGGACTATGTGACGGGCGGCTCCCTGGCACCAGGTACAACGTTCAGTTCTGGAACGACCTACGTGGTGACGGGCGTCATCGATGTTCCGGTTGGCGAGACGCTCACGGTGGAATCCGGCGCCACGCTTTCGTTCCTCCCGGACACTCGCCTCGAGGTGGCTGGAACGCTCGATGCGCAGGGAGGACTCTTCACGTCAGCGAATACGCCTCCCGGCCAGAACGACTGGGAAGGCATCCAGGTGCTCCCAGGCTCCACAGGCTCCGTGCTCGACGGCATCATCGTTAAGTGGGCCAAGGACTCCGTGGATGTCGATGGAGCGGACGTTGATATCACGAACTCAACATTCCAAGAGTTCGGTCTTGGAGGCATCACCTACCGCAACTCCGCGACCGGGACGATTTCGAACAACACGGTGAATCAAGGACAGCAGAATGCTCGGGGCATCGAAGTCGTGGATTCATCGCCGACGATTATCAACAACGATGTCTTAGCCCGGAAAATTCATGAAGAAGTCTCGTTCTTGAATTGAAGAAGGCCCCAGTTGCGGTAGAAACGTGTTGCGACACCCGTTTCCCCTCAACAAGGGCCCCTTCATGAAGCCGGATTCTACCGCACAGACTGTCACCT
>JAAETT010000404.1 GCA_024228115.1 bacterium | reverse complement strand
CCTAATGTTCTTTGCATTAGCTCCATACGTGCCATTGTTTCTGTTGCTGTCATTGCAGGGCTGTCTTTAAGTTGCAATTGGTCCATGTAGAAAGCTTGCTGAATCGATTGTATTAAATCCTGTTTAGCTAATTGACTTACATCAAATCTAGCTTGTGAGTTTAAGGTCACAAACTTAGCGGGGTCGCGCATTATATTCAAACCTGCCGGACGTTGATCAAAGTCAGATAGCAAGTTATTCATGGTGGTGGCCCATGCGGGGTCAATAACCTTTTCGGCACTGCGTAATATCAATTCAACTAACTGATTAAGCGTCAATACGTCGCTAAGGGCATTCATTGCAGGAGAGTTACCCCACTTTGATTCGCTAGTCTTTCTCCATCGTGGCGCGTAAGCTGGCATTTCATAATAACCGCCCTCTTCGCCTAATGTCTCGCCGCCTTCTTTTAGTATGTATCTAAACGCATAAGGGCGCTTTTCAGCCGCAACAATACCATCAATAGATTTTTCATCTATGTCTTTACGTTTCCAAATGCAATAAACAACTTCCATTCTGTCAGTCTTGCCTGCGGCCTCCATAGCGTTAACCTTTTCCGGTACGCCATCTTCGCCAAACTTACTAATGATTTGTGAAGGTGTCCACATTAAACGGCGATAGAATGTAGCAATACCGCCTTTATGGTCTTCCTCAAAGTAAGCTTCTTTAATTGGTACGGCAGAAAATACTAAATCAATATCTTCACCGGTTAACTCATCGCCTGTAAATTCCTCTAACACCACAGAAGTA
Organism: bacterium; assembly: GCA_024228115.1. Classification (NCBI taxonomy): domain Bacteria; species bacterium. The sequence continues at coordinate 122 of JAAETT010000404.1, read as the reverse complement.
CCATAGCTAACCAAATCGGTATAGCACTCGCTTATTTCAAGGTTAAAGTTAGACTCCTGTAAAGCATTATAAATACGGTCTGCAGTATCATCTAGCCACTCTTTAGCATCTTGAGTTTGATT
>JAAETT010000403.1 GCA_024228115.1 bacterium | reverse complement strand
TTATGATAAAAAGTGGACATAGCTGGTTATGGTTTGATACTGACGATATGTTCCTACATTACCCCGTGGACAGCTGCGGAGCAGGTAGTGAGTGGGCTTGTTAACCCTCCTGACTCCAGCTACTTCACATAGACTGATCTGCACGAGGGAGGCTGATGTGGAACATACGTCACCGGAGTGAGTGAATGAGTGTGTTGGAATGGAAGACCTCCTTGAGGTGTTCCAGGTGTTGTGTTTTTACTGGGTGTTCATGTCACTCCGGCAGTCACCAATGTGGAAAAAGGAATTTGGCCGAAGCGGGATTCGAACCCGCGACCTTCCGCTCATGAAACAGATGTGATAACCACTACACTATTCGGCCATCCAACCTCCACCTGGAGTTGCCGGGTTATGAATGCGAGTGTGTATGTTGTGTCACCGTGAGTACATATGTTCCTACATTACCTCATATGAAGTAGTTTCGACCCGTGGTGGTTGTTTCAGATGGCTGGGTTCACAGGTGATGGTCA
>JAAETT010000402.1 GCA_024228115.1 bacterium | reverse complement strand
GGCATCAGCCGCGGGCACTAAGATGACTTAAGATTTCAACTTAAACACAGGCAGTCCGGATGGCGTGTGTGTGTGTGGACGTCAGGTTTTTCTTTCGTCTCAAATTTTTCGTCACCTTAAACACAGGCAGATAGGGAGCGCTCTGTTTGCCCAGCTCAGTTTGCCCATCTCAGTTTGCTGAAAATTCAACAAAAAATCTGCACCACTGGATTTCGAACACTCGACCTCTCGCTTTTGAGCACGACGCGCTAACCGAATGAGCCATAGCGCCTAGTTGAGCAGCATTTCTTACTGTTTAAAACCAGTGGGCTTTCATTCTGGCGTTGCAAAGAAATAATTGTTGCATGAAGTTTAACGTTCTTGCTGGCGAAAAGATACGTTTTACATACGTGTGATTCTGCATTATAGAGATATGGATGAATTCTAACATTAGTAATACATTTATATTAACATTGAATTGGGGAAACATTCGATTATAAATTGCTTTCGAATTTCTTTATTTGTTTGTGTGAGGCTCATAGAATCTCTCAATTCTGAGGTTGCCTGCATTGTGCT
>JAAETT010000401.1 GCA_024228115.1 bacterium | reverse complement strand
TGGGACACGGAGCCGAAGCAAGGCTCCGAACAAGATCCCCAATAGGTGTTTGGTGCAGGCTCCAGAGCCTGGAACCCGAAGAGAGAAACGAAAGTCGGAGACGAGGGAGGAACGACGCGCCCAAGAAACAACGCTGCTCCAGGAGGGCGGGCGTCAGGGGACGTCATTGCCTGTTGACAACCGGGGGCCTGATAGGTGTTGACAACCGGGGGCCTGATAGGTGTTGGGCGGCGAGCCTCAGCGGAACGCGCTCCAATAGAACAGGCGGCGCTCACCTCGGAGAAGCGCGACGTACTCAACCTCGATTGAGCCGGGGGTTGGCTTGCGGAATAGCAGGGCTTCAACACCTAGATCAGAGAGTTCGAACGGGCATGTGGTGAAGGGTGACAATCGATGCGGTGCAGGAGGGGAAGTGGAGGCCGAGACATACCCGCTGTCGAGCAAACGAATTTCAAGAGAGTGGAGATCGGGTTCCGGCACCCTCGCCGTGAGGCATCGTTCGTTCGTATCTAGATCGTGGCGCTCAATGATCGTCGTGGCGCTGCGGGGCAGAAACTCAGGGACCCAGCCACCCGCTACCGCTCCGGACGCTTCTGCACTCTCGTACGACTCGAACTCAGAATCGAAGATTGTGTGCTCCCAGGCGTAGTAGTAGAGCACGAACAGGCAGGCGGCGGCAGCGCATGCGATTCCGATCAGTGTGCGCACTTGGTTCGTTCCGCCGCCCAACGGACAGGCGGCTCAGCTGCCGGGCCGGCCCCGAGGCTCGCTAAGCCACCAGAGTGAAACCCCAGTCTACCACGGCTCGTAGCGGCCAGCGGTGGCCCGGTCGCTTCAACGAGATGTTGGGCGGCGGGCGAGGCTAGTACGGGCCAATTTCGATTAGACGGCCGTGCTCGTCGAACTTGAGCCCGAGTTGTCCGACGACCGTGAAGCCTTCCTTCTCGAACGGCTCGCCTTCGATCGGCTTCTGCGCTGCTCTGATAACTTCTTCGCGAGTAGCGTCGGGGCTAGCTACCACGGGGAGGATCGCGACTGTCTGAGATAGCGCCTCTTGGCAGTCGTCGAGGGACACTTGCTGGTAGGTGTAAGAGATCCCCGCGTCTATAGAGTTGTAGAGCCACCATCCGTTGGTTCCCAGCAGTAGAACTCCGAGGACGATTGCTATCGCGTGCGATTTGGTCACGTGACCCCGTCCGCCCAACGGATCGGCGTTAACCGGCTGGCAACAGCGCTGACCGGACCCGACCCTGCCTCAGGAGTATGCCGCCAGATGGCTCCCAAGGTCAATTGACCCGAGCTGTTGACAGTCCGGTTCAACGCCTGGTTATGCCGCGCCTGGCGTGTAGTTACGTTGTAGGTATACTCCAACAATGGACGAGATTCGCTTCGACTGGGACGAGCGAAAGAATCGGGAGAACAAGCGGAAGCACCGAATCACGTTCGAGGAAGCTCAAACCGTCTTCTACGACGACTGGGCGGTTCTGGTCGAGGACGAGGACCCTGACGAGCCGGAAGACCGCTTCGTAATCCTCGGGATGAGCGCAGCTGCGAAGACCCTCGTGGTCTGTCACTGCTACCGAGAGGAAGACAGCGTCATTCGGATCATTTCCGCGCGCCGAGCAAACAAGTCGGAGCGCGGGGACTACCGATCGAGGTGGGAGAAATGAAGGACAATTACGATTTTTCGAAGGGGAAGCGAAACCCGTATGCCAAGCGGCTGAAGAAGCAGGTGACGATTCGGCTCGACGAGGGAACGCTCGCGTACTTCAAGGACCTCGCGGAAGACACTGGGATTCCGTATCAGACGTTGATCAACCTGTTCCTGAGAGACTGCGCCCGGGCCAAAAAGAAGCCTTCGATGAAGTGGCGAGCGACTGGCTCGTAGTTACGCGCGCGGCATAACGGATCGGCGTCAACCGGCTGGCAACAGCGCTGACCGGGCCCGACCCTACCGACCCATTATGCCGCCAGACGGCACCCAAGGTCAATTGAACCGAGCTGTTGACAGTCCGGTTCAACGCCTGGTTATCCGGCGCTGGGCACGGCCAGTCGGTGAGAGGTGGCCCACTCCTTGATTCGGTCGGCGGCGAGAGGTTGCTGGCGCAGCGCATCCGGCATCAGCGACTCGGCCTTTTCTCGTTCGTTCATGACGATCGATACCGCTGCGGCAAAGTAACCCTTTTGTGAAAGGAGTTCGGTTCTTGCTCCGGAGTAGCTCGAAATGACTTCAAGCCAAGGCTTCCCGAATTTCTCCCAGGCTTCCGTGACTTGCTTCGCTAGGGCCTCTACGTCCGTGTCGTCGGTAACTTCCCACCATCAGTCCGTGCGAGCTGGCATCAGGTGCCCGATGCGCGAGCGAACTAAGCAGTGGTACTCCTTCGGCACGACTGCCGTCCAACTACTATTGGATCCCACCACGGGACCCTCAGCAGAGCATAGCCCTGCAGCCCATTCCCGAGCTATGGGTTCGGATCCGCTGCGCTTTCGCGTGACTGCAGGGCTGGGAGTTCTGAAATGCTGCGAGGCGATGCAGCCTAATCCGCAGAATGGTCGATATGGCCGCGGGGCTGCATCCTATTGCCGCCTTTGGCTGGGGAGAGTCGGGCTATGTACCGGACTTCCCTGAGTTTCTCTGGGAGCCGCCGTGCGCTGATGCGGAGAGGCGGCGAGGCTCTCCGGCGGGGTCTAGAGCCGGTCGGCCGGACTCTGCAGGCCGAGGGGCCGCGTTCCAGCAAGTGCGTGTAGATCATGGTGGTGCGGACGTCGCGGTGGCCGAGGAGGCGCTGGACGCTTCGAAGGTCGACGCCGTCCTCCAGCAGGTGGGTCGCGAAGGAGTGGCGCAGGGTGTGGCAGGTCGCGCGCTTGGCGAGGCCGGCGCGCAAGGCGGCCTTCCGGATGCCGCGCTGCAGGACGGTTTCGTGTAGGTGATGACGAAATCGGTCGCCGGTCTTCGGATTTCGGCCCAGGCAGTTCACCGCGGAACGGGGCGCGCAGGTGCAGCATTTTTTTACCCGAGTGGGGTGGGTCCACTGCACCCGGGTCCCCGCGAGCGGGTTCAGCGCGGGCCAGGGGATCGGAGGTGCGGTCGGCACCGCATCGCGGGGCCGGGTCTTCGCGGGTGGGGGGTCCCTGGTTCGGATGCCCCGGTCGTCCATGGGGCAGACCCTGGCGCTCGTCGGACAGCGGCGCTTGTGCCTGGGCCGTGGCCAAAGGGGGCCGCGGCCCGGGCACTACGCGATCGCGGCCGCTTGCGCAGGGTGCCAGCACGCCGTGGTAGCGCACCTGATGGGCTCAAGGCGGTGGGATGAGCGGGACCAGCCGCTCCAGCAGCTCGTGGCGCTCCATCAGGATGTGCGTCGTCCCGTCTCTCCAGGGGGTCTTGAGTCGCAGGGCGAGCCGTCCCTCGGGCCTCCCTTCGAGGCGATCGTGTGCGAGGGGTGGGCGGGCGACATAGCGGCAGAGCCGCTCGAGCCGGCGTCGGTCGCGTGCGGGGACGGCGACGATCGCATGGAGGCTCATCCCGCGGTGCCGCGGGACCTGTGAGGACGCCTCGGGGTCGTGCTCGTCGCTGTCGGGCTCAATGCGGTCGCGCAGCCGCCGCCATCGCCCTCCCGCGCCGGGGCCCATCGCCACGCGAGAGCGCAGCGATGCAGCCGCCAGCACGGCGAGCAGGGGCTCGTCGCGGGCGAGGGCGTCGTCGTCGTCTTCGGTTCGCAGCGCGACGAGCCTCGTGATGCGGCGCGCCGTCCCGGCCAGTACGCGCGCCACCTCGTCCGGGCTCGGCGGGGGGAGGGGAAGGAAACGGGTCGTGTTGCTCTCGTCGCGGGTGTAGACGCCATCGAGCGCAAGGGTGTGGAAGTGGAGGTTGAGGTTCAGGGCCGAGCCGAAACGTTGGACGAAGGTGACAGAGCCGCACTGGCTTCGCGGTATGCCCCACTGCCTCTTTGCGCGCCGGCGAAGCGCAGTGAAGAGCGCACGGAGAAAGGCACGCAGGACCTCGCTGGTGAGTGCAGCCTCGTAGGCGCAGCGGTAGCGGAGCGCGTAGGGCAACGTGAGCACCCACTGGCGGATCGGTACTTCCGGAAGGACGCAATCGACGAGATGTGCGGCGGTGTCCGCCATGCGGCGGCCGCCGCATGACGGGCAGAAACCGCGCCGTCTACACGAGAAGGGCACGAGGCGATCGTGGCCGCAGGCGTCGCAGTGGAGCCTCAGAAAGCCGTGAGCGAGGATCCCGCACCGGAGGTACGCGCGCAGCTCCTGCTCGATGAAGCGGGGCGCGGGGTGATCGCCTTCGCGGGCGCTTGCCAGGAAGCTCTCGAGCTGCTCGCGGACGACCTCGTGTAATACGGTCTCC
>JAAETT010000400.1 GCA_024228115.1 bacterium | reverse complement strand
TGGTTTTGCCATGGGGTGCACTTTTTCGGTTCACGCACGATCCCGCTTCTTGGCGATCGTTACGCCGCGCTTGTTTCTCGATGCCGCGCGCTTCTCTCCTGCCGAGGCCGCGGAGAGTGCCGGTAGATCCGCCTCCGCGTAGACGGCATCGAGAGTTCGGGGCATCTGACCGCGCGTGGCAGGGGGACTCGCCGGCGTTAGGCGGCGAAGCTTCTGCCGCGTGCGAGCCACAGGCGCGTAGCGGTAGGGCTCTTGATTGCGCAGGATGTGCCATGCCACGACCACGAGCTTCCTGGCCAGCGCCACAACCGCGACGTTGTGTCCCCGCTTGCGCTTGATCCGGTGGTAGCTCGCAGCTAAGGGAGATGACAACTGCGCAAGGCTTTGAGCGGCCTCTACGGCGAGCCAGCGGGCCGAGCTACTTCCCTCCTTGGTGATCCGCCCGTGGTAGCAGTGATCTGCGGACTGGTGAACGCGTGCGACCAATCCGAAGTAACTCGCGAGTTTATCCGGCGTGGCAAACCGGTCGATCTCCCCAATCGTCGCCATCATCCCAATCGCGACCGTGACGTTCACCCCAGGAATGGTCATCAGCAGCTTGATGTCGAGTTCTCTTGACGCGATCGCGATCATCTTCTCCTCGACAACCTGGATGCCGCGCACGAGTTCGTCGAAGAGCGAAAGGTTGTTCTCCAGCATGAAGCGCTCGATCTCCGTGTACTGCTGCGCCAGCATCCACCGGCGACCAACGAGAGAGAAGAGTTCGGAATGAGGGCAGTGCAGAAGTTTGCGGTTCAGGATGGAGTGGATCGCATTGCGCACTGCAGTGCGCTTGCGAGCCAGGAGCAGGCGGTGGGACACGAGCTGCCGCAGCTCCCAGGTTTCTTCGCCGGGCATCTCGACCTCGGGGATGAAATCCATGCGGAGTAGCTGAGCCAGGATGTGAGCATCGACCTTGTCGGTCTTGATCCGCGCGTGGGCGATGGCCTTGACCCGCAACGGGTTGGCGACCACTGCTCGACCGCAATGCGGAACGAGCAAGGTCCAGATCGCCCAAGTGTGGAAGGTCGCCTCGAGCACGACTTGATCATCGGGACCAAGGGTCTTGGCGAACGCCAGGATCGCGTCGCGGGTGGCATCGACTCGGAAGTCCTTCCTCGCCTTTCCCGCCCCATCGATGCGACAGACTTGAATGAATCGTTTGTGGACGTCGAGTCCGTAGTAGAACATGATGCTCTCCGTAAAGAGAGTCCGGCCTTGGGGGATTCACGACAGCTACCTATTCGCACTCGAAGTGCATCCGGGTGAGTCGTAGGGCGGCCACATACCACGACGGGCTCGGGGCCCATAACGCACCTCGGCCGTCCCCTCAAACGACGAATCCTGGCCGGACTCTCGAGAAATTTTCGTCGTCGATCCCGTACCCGGAACCTCAATTGAAACTTGGAGTTCGGAATCGAGCTACTTGTCACGCGTTCGCGGATCCGCAGGGAATGCATACCCGTACCACGGCGTGCTGGCACCCTGCGCAAGCGCCCGCGATCGCGTCGTGCCCGGGCCGCGGCCCCCCTTGGCCACGGCCCAGCCACAAGCACCGCTGTCCGACGAGCGCCAGGGTCCGTCCCATGGACGACCGGGGCATCCGAACCAGGGGCCCCCCACCCGCGAAGACCCGGCCCCGCGAGACGGTGCCGACCGCACCTCCGATCCCCTGGCCCGCGCTGAACCGGCTCGCGGGGACCCGGGCGCAGTGGACCCACCCCACTCGGGTCGAAATGCTGCACCTGTGCGCCCCGTTCCGCGGCGAACTGCCTGGGCCGATCTCCTACAGCGTGTCTTCGAGGTCGATGCGCTTTGCTGCCCCCGTTGCGGCGAGCCGATGCGCCTTCTCGCTGCCATCGAAGACCCCGACGTGGCCCGCAAGAT
>JAAETT010000399.1 GCA_024228115.1 bacterium | reverse complement strand
CCGTTTGTCCCTTCGACCGGACGACGGGCTCCGCGGCCAACCCGGCTCCCGGCCCCAATCCCAAAACGAGCAATGCTCCACAGATCCGGGAGATGGCTACTCGTACCTTGCTACCACTCATGCTCGCCTCCTGCAGACCGCGAACGGCGAGCCGGCCGCGTCCTCACACTCTAGCAACGCAGTCCCGCCGCAGCGCTCGCGACGCCATTTTTCAAAGCTCTTCCACCACGAGAATTGGTGCGCCAACTCCCACCGACGACACGTCGGCACGTGCGATCGCCCGACGCGTCGCCAACGGCCCGACGACTTCGAACACCACCGTGGCGGAGGCGCTCGCGATCCTGAAGGAGAAGAACGCGCACTTCCTGATCGTGGCGAAGCGCCACGAGGACGACGAGTTCGGCGTCGTCATGGTCTCGGACATCGCCAAGCACGTGCTGGCACCCCACCGTTCGCCCGAGCGCACCAACGTCTACGAGATCATGTCCAAGCCGGCGCTGTCGGTG
>JAAETT010000398.1 GCA_024228115.1 bacterium | reverse complement strand
TGCTGCAGGTCCATTCCAAATTGGGTTACTGTAGCTAATTTGCATATTTGGACTCGGTCTTTTTTAGAAGTGAGTTCAATCCCGTTGAATTGTTTTCAAGCAATTTTGAAATGGAATAGCTCATTGGATAGCCCATCGAAGATGAATGCCAGTCTGGTTGAAAATTTTTTTCCCATCTCTGCTTCCAGCTACAGTATACCTCAAAATTTGCATATTAAGGGTCATCACATAACTGAAGAATGGCTTGGTCAATATTGTTGAGAGATGGCTCATTCGAAAGGTCTTACAGCCTAGACATGATATTCTGGAGTCTCCATGCTGTAGGTCCATTCCAAATTGGGTTACTGTAGCAAATTTGCATATTTTGACTTGCTATTTTATAAGACCGAGTTAAATCCCGTTGAATTGTTTTCATCCAATTTTGAAATGGAATAGCTCATTGGATAGCCCATCAAAGATGAATGCCAGTCTGGTTGAAAATTTTTTTTCCATCTCTGCTTCCAGCTACAGTATACCTCAAAATTTGCATA
>JAAETT010000397.1 GCA_024228115.1 bacterium | reverse complement strand
CGAAGCACACTCCGCATTCGCGCCACGGAATGGGCATCGACCACCCAAAACGAGATCCGTCAGCGTCAATCGCCGCGCGGCACGCTGAAACATTGGAAAGCCAGCTTCTCAGCCAACTTTCGTGCATAGTTCAGGCTAGACGACGCGGTGGAGGATGCGGGACACGATGCTGCCCATCGCGTCGCTCTCGCCGTCCTGAAGGGGCTCGATTGCGGGAAGGTGCGAGACCAGGCGGTCGAGGCGAGCGGCAACGCCCGCATCGAGATCGATGAAGGCGAGACCTAGCGATGCCCCGGCATCGTCGTTGACGACGCGAGCCTTGACCACGAACGGGTCGTCGCCAGCTTTGCCGTAAAGGGCGAGTTCGAGGGTGTCATCGACCTTGAGGTTCGGGTGCGGCTCGATCCGCATTCCACCCATGGAGAGATCCCTGCCGATCAGGACGCTTTCGGCCTCGTCACCGTGGACCGAAATCTCCTGCTCGTAGACGACCCGATCATGCTTGCGGCGTTCGTCGGGCGTAGCCGGACCGGCGAGCGGTTGCTGGAGCTCGCTAGCGGCGACATCCGTCTGCTCGATTCCGGACTCTTCGACCGCTTCTGCCTGGGGAAGCGGCTCGGGCAGGACGGCCGGACCATGAGCGCGATCGTTCAAGACCTGGAAGATCCGTCGTTTCGCATTCATCGAGAGCTTCTCGAAGTGGATGGCCGCGGCATAACGAACTCCGCCGCTCTGGGTTCCGGCATCGGAGACCCGAAGTACCTTGCCGCGCAGAGTGAGACTGCGGCCATCGGTTACACCACTCGGGAGTTGTAGGGTGAGACGCGAACCCGTCTGCGGCGAATCGTCGAGCAGCAAACGACAGCCTCGCAGCGAGAGATCCGCCATCCAAGCTCGCTTGCTGCGGAGACCCGTCCGATAGCGAACGGGGTGCCCTATCGGCAGCCGCGAGTCTCCGCGCTTCTCCCGGCCGGAGAAGAGCGCGCGTAGGAGTACGAGCCGCAATGCGTAGGGATGCACCGGACGCCGGATCAGTAGCTGGAAGCCGTTGCGGCGGAGCAGGTTCCGCAGGGTATTCGAATCCTCGGTCACCACGGCGATCTTGGTGGGATGGATTTCGACGGGCCAGCTCTCGACAAGAAGTGCACGGCGCGAGGTGGCGATGAAGAGATCTCGGGGCGGCTCGACCGTCTCGGGAATCTGCCCGCCGCGAAGGTGCACGAACGCTGCGCCCATCTGTGCGAGCATTGCTCGGACGTCGTCGAGCTCTCCATCGTCGACCAGCAGAACAGAAGGTGATGCCATGCTTGCTCTTCAAGGCGGCCGCATCGAAACGATGGATCCGCGTTCAGGTTAGGATTCGGCATCACCGCCTTCCGCCTGTAGTTTTCCCGGGGGGTTTGGGCGACGAAGTCGGCTGGCGCCCCAAAGGGCGAGGCCCGAGCTACCGACGAGGCCGAGGATGGCCAGCTCCGAGGGGCTTCCGGGGCTCCATCCACCCATTGAGCCCGTCACGCTCAGCAGGTTGTTGAGGCCATGGCAGAGCATCGCGGGTCCCACGCTGCCGGAGATGAAGGCCAGGGTGCCCAGGAACAGGCCCAGCACGAAGGCGGCGCTGCTGTGAACCGGGTCGGCGTGGGCCAGGCCGAAGAATGCAGCCGCCCCCGTGATGCCCAGGACTGCGCCGAGCCGTTCGGTCAGGATTCGCTGAATGAAACCGCGGAAGAGCAGCTCTTCGGTCAGGGCTGGCAGCAGCCCGAGGATCGCGAACGCGCCCAGGGCGTTCCCGCCGGTCTGCTGGCCGGCCATCTCGTCGAGGCGGCGAAGGGGTCCGACATCCCGGAGCTCGAGGAGGCGCAGCACGGCATCGGCCGAGATCGAGAGCGCCAGAAAACCCAGGACCGCCAAGCCGATCCCCGCCCAGCGAAGTCGGTTCGGCACGAGTCCCAGACGCTCGCGAAGGGAGCCGCCCGCCATCAGGCCACCGAGCACAGCCGCACCGAGCCATAGGGTCTGGCTCAACAGAGCCGTCTGGAGTCGCTCGTCCATCTCGCGAGGCTAGCCCCTCGGGCGTTGTCGTTCGCATCGGGACCCAAGCGCTCCACCGGATGCCCGGCTTCGGCTACCCTGTCGGTGTGATCTCCTCCCTCGCGCCGGGCTTCCTCGTCGCCCTCGATCCGCTGCTCGATCCGAACTTCCGCCGCACCGTGGTGTTGATGATTCATCACGATGAGGAACAGGGTGCGTTCGGCCTCGTGATCAACCGCGGCACTGACTTTTCGGCCACCGACCTCTGCGAAAGCCTCGAGATCAACTGGCGCGGCGAGAATGATGCGACAGTCGATTGGGGCGGACCGGTCCAACAGGATCAAGGATGGATCGTATTTCGCGAATCACTCGACGACGTTCCCGAAGCCGAAGAGGTCGCGCCGCGGCTGCATTGGAGCGGCTCCCGGGATGCGCTGCGCCGGGTGGCTGAGAACCCGGAAACCGTCGCGCGGGTCTTTCTCGGTTCTTCCGGGTGGGGCCCGGGGCAGCTCGAGGGGGAGATCGCCAACGGGGCCTGGCTGGTCGTTCCCATGGCCGATGGCCTCGTCTTCGAAACACCCAAGAAGGATCTGTGGACGGCGACGATTCGCACCCTCGGTATCGAGCCCGCCACCCTGGTCACCACCCAAGGCATCAACTGAGCCTTCCTCCTCTAGCATTCCGCGCCGCTTTGCTTCTCGTGGCGGATCGCGGGGCGGGGGGCGGCCATCGCGGAATGGCTCGGCCGGGACGTCGGAGGCCGCTTTCGACTTGGACGCGGGTTCGCTTACGCGGCTTCGCCGCTAGCGAACGTGCGCACGCTCACGGGATGAGATGCCTGCGCTTTATTTCCGCGCTGGCCGCCCCCCGCCCCGCGATCTGACCGGGAGGTGTGGGCGGCACGGCGTGCTTGCATCGGCTTTTGGGTGGAGGTGTTAGGGAGTTTCGTTCTTAGGTGAAGCCACGAGTTGGCTCCACCGTTTCAACAAGAATCCGGACTCGTCTTCCGCCCCGAACATCCCGGGTTCGGTGGCCTTCCCCATGAGAACCGCTTCGCCCGGCCTGTGCCCAGCCCCGGCGACTCCCGCTTCTGCACGAGAAGCGAAGCGGCTACCCCGACGCCTAGCCGACGACCCGATTTCGGCCCGCGTCCTTGGCTTCGAAGAGCCGCGTGTCGGCGGTTCGGACGATGTCTTCGACTGTTCGCATCGTGCAGTCCCACTCTGCTAGCCCGATGGAGATGGTGATGCTGACCGGATGGCCGTCGACTTCCGGATTCAATTCCTCGATCGATTCGCATAGTCGTTCGGCCAGAAGTCGGGCGCCATCGGCTTTCGATTCTGGGAGCACCATGGCGAATTCCTCTCCGCCATAGCGAGCCAGGCACTCCTCGCGTCGCGCGTGACTAGCCAGGCATTGGGCGACCTGCCGCAAGACTTCGTCGCCCGCCGTGTGGCCGATCTCGTCGTTGACTCGCTTGAAATGGTCGATGTCGATCAACAGCAAGCAAAGGTTTCGCGCGTGGCGTCGGCAGCGCGAGATCTCCTTCTCGAGGAACTCGACGAAGAAGCGGCGATTGTGCACCTGGGTGAGGCTGTCGACCACGACGCGACGGTAGACCTCTTCGTGGAAGCGAGTCTCGACGCCGCCACCCGCCAGGAACTTGAAGACGCAATCGCCGACCTGGAGAAGGTCGCCGCCCTCGATCACGAAATCTTCGTTCGGAGGGACAGAGAATCCGTTCAGGCGTGTGCCGTTGGTGGAACCGAGATCGCGGACGAAGCTCCGGCCGTCGCGCACTTCGATTCTGCAGTGATAACGGGACACATTGTTGACACGGACAGGAAGGTCGCAATCCGAACCCCGTCCGATCGAGAGCGTGGGGCCGTCCAGAACGGTGCGTCGCCCCAGATCCGGGCCCCGGAGCGCGACCAGACAGCTGTTCCCAACGCTGACGCTCTCGCTCTCCTGACTGGCGAGGGTGGTCGTCTGCGTTGTCGTATCCTGCTCCGGCACGAAGGGCTGATCGGCCAATCGGGGGTGAGCCCTGAACCCGGCTCCCCCGGACGGGCCGGATGGCTCGCGAGAGGGCTATGCTGCGGCGCCATGATTGAAGATCTCTTCTCGGTGAAGAACAAGGTGGCGGTGGTGACGGGTGGAACCCGGGGGATCGGGCGAATGATTGCCCAGGGCTACGTCGAATCCGGGGCCCGGGTGATCGTGGCGTCACGGAGCGCTGATGCCTGCGCCGAGGCCGAGGCCGAACTCGGCAACCTGGGGCATTGCATCGGGATCCCCGCGAATCTCTCCGATGAGGCAGGAGCCGACGCGCTGGCCAGCGCCGTCGCGGAACGGGAATCCGAGGTGCATATCTTGGTGAACAACGCCGGGGCCAACTGGGGTGCTCCCCTCGATGAATATCCCGACTCCGGCTGGGACAAGGTCTTCGCGCTCAACTTGAAGGGCGTATTCCATACGACGGTGAAGTTCCTCCCCTTGCTTCGCAAGGCGGCTTCATCCGACGATCCGTCACGGGTGATCAACATCGGCTCGATCGACGGACTCAAGCCGCCTGATCTCGAGACCTACGCCTACTCGTCTTGCAAGGCGGGTCTCCACCACTTGACGCGTGTGTTGGCCAAGCGCCTGGCCCGCGAGAACCTGACCGTGAACGCGGTCGCTCCCGGCCCCTTCGAGAGCAAGATGATGGCAGCCACTCTCGATCAGTTCGGCGATCACATTCGCGCTTCGAACCCGCGTGGCCGGATCGGCGTACCGGCAGACATGGCCGGCGTCACACTCTTCCTGGCTTCGAGGGCGGGGGCCTATGTCACAGGAACGGTGATTCCCGTCGACGGCGGGGTCTCGACGACGAGCTAGGGCTTTTCCTCAGCCTGCGCCGGAAAGCCGTCGAAGCTGGGAGCGTTGAATCTCGAGGCTGATGTCATTCAGTCGCTCCTGGAAATCCCTGGTCTCACCGCTGCCGATCGAGACGAGCCCGTAGCGGAATTTTCCTCCGGGCCGCTCGCGAACCGACTGGATCGCGGCACAGCCGGTGCAGCTCTTGCCTTCGAAGGCCATGCTGACGTCCAGAGTCGTTCCGATATCGTGCTGGCCTCGTGCCACCGCAGCAAAGCCTGTCGAGCTGATGTCGACGACCTTGCAGCCCTGCTCGTCGCTGATCTTGGCGGTGACATCGGAGGTGACGGTCGAGACGCGGTAGTGCTGCCGGCTCTCCGCAGAAATCGGATCGCCCAGGGGCACGAAGGTCACGACCGTGCCTTCGCCGTTCTGCTCGACGCTGTGGATCGTGGCCGGCTGCTGCATGAACTCGCGCTTGACCTCGAAATAGATCAGCACGTCCTGTTCGGGCGCGAGTTCCGGTGATCCCTCGCTGAAGGTTGCCATCCAGCGATCGTCTTCTTCCGCCGCTTCGGCCACGGCGTGAAAGAGAACGCGTTCATTCGGAACCTTCGGATCCCGAAAATGGATATCCGTCCCTGCCTTGATCATTCCAATGACCCCCTCCGGAGTTCAACTCCGACGTTCCATGGTTCGGAGGGCGCGTGTCTTGATCTGAGGCCTTAGATGCGAGAAAGGCATTCGGGAGGCCCCCTGCGCTTTCTTTCCAGGGTTTCTCCCGGAGGAAACCTCGGGGCTCTCCCGGACCGGCGACTCAGACCAATTCCAGGAACTCCACCATGATGAGACGTAGGGCAATCAGGGTGAGTACACTGCGGTAGAGAATCCCGAAATGGTGTTCGCTGACCCGGTCCAGGAGGCGACTTCCGAGCCAGGTACCCGCCACCACGCCGATGGTCGCGCCGAGCAGAAGCGGAAGGTGTTCTTCGAAAGCGAAGCCGGCCAGGCCGAACAGGAGGATCTTGCTCAGGTGCCCGAGCACCTGGCAGCCGGCCTTGGTGCCGACCAGTTCTCTGCGGTCGAGGTCCAGGTTCAGGAAGAACGGAGCGATCATCGGCCCGGTCGCACCGATCGTCACGTTGAGGAAGCCGGCTGCGGCTCCGAGTCCGAGAAAGCGGCGGTTCCGATCGATGTTTTCCGGATGCGTGCCGAGCAGCAGGGCGCCCGGCGCCCAGGTGGCCATCAACACGAACACACCGATGGCAGCACGTACGACAGCCTCGGGTAACTCCTGGGCAACCGCGATCCCCACTGCGCCCATTGGCAAGAGCAAGAGCCCGAAGCGTTGCAGGATCCCGCGATCGACATGCTGTCGCTGGATCCATGCGCGGGATCCATTCGAGGCCAGCTGGATGACACCGTGGAGGGGGATCGCGAGCAAGGGCGGGAGGAAGAGGAGCATGATCGCGAGCAAGGTGATGCCCCCGGCCATCCCGACGATCGCAGAGAGCACGGCAGTGACGAAGGCCACCACCCACAGCAGGATGAGCTCCTCGCCTGTCATGTCAGGCCGAGAGCCTCTGGCCGGGACGCGATCCCACGTAGCGCTGCCGCGGGCGCAGGATGCGCCCACCGCTGCGTTGCTCCGCGGCATGGGCAAGCCATCCCGCAACCCGGGCACTCGCAAAGGTGGGCGTGAAGAGTGAGCGCGGCAGACCGAGGCCATCCAGGAGGACCGCCGTATAGAACTCGACATTGGCGGCGAGGGTCCGCTCCGGATGGAGTTCGGCAAGCACGTCCGTTGCTGCTTTCTCTACCTGACGGGCGCGCTCGAGGTACGCGCTTCCCAACCCAGCTTGCTCGAGCTCCTGGGTGGCTTCTTCGAGAACCGCGGCCCTGGGATCGCGCACCCGGTACACCCGATGGCCAAGCCCCATGATGCGGCGCCCCGCGGCGAGTTCGTCGCGCAGCCAGGTCGCCGCAGCACCTGCTTCGTCGCCGATGGCATCCAGCATGTCGAGGACGGGGCCCGGCGCACCGCCGTGCAACGGTCCCTTCAAAGCGCCGAGTGCGGCCGTGACGATGGAAACCTTGTCGGAGTGCGTCGAAGCGACGACACGAGCGACGAAGGTCGAGGCGTTCATTCCGTGCTCCGCGACCGTGACCCAGTAGCCATTCATGGCACGCACCCGGGCCGGGTGGGGTGCTGCATCCAACATCATGCGCAGGAAATCCTCGGCGTGGGAGCACCGGGGATCCGGCGGAACCGGATGCAGGCCTTGGCGCCGGCGATACCAGGCCGCGGCGAAGACCGGCAAGGCGGCAATGATCCTCGTGTCGGTGGATCGGGAGTTCGGGCTGTCTTCTTCCAGACAGGCGGCTGCGGCACGGAGCGCATCCATGCCATCTTCGGATTCGAGGGCTGCACCCATTCGCCAGAGGCCGTCGAAGGCCCGCAGCCGCGCGGCACCGAGCGCGCATTGCCAGCGTGCCACGCCGGTTTCATCCGGCAGGGCATCGTCCAGCAGCAGCCCGAGGAGGGCCTCGAAGCTCTGCTCTCGAGCCAGGGTTTCCACATCGTGGCCGCGGACCCAGAGCCGCCCCAGCTCCCCATCGATGCCTGAGATCTCGGTCTCCGCCACCACCACGCCATCGAGTCCGTCCGAATGGGCATTGCTCATTGCATTTCCTCCATTTCCGGGTAGCGTATCCGCTAGTCATCATTTATCAATCTTGATTATAAATCAACAAAACAAGCCTTGGCTATCCGCGGAGCAAGCGGCAGAGCTGCTCGGGATCAAGCGGGCAACCCTCTATGCCTACGTAAGCCGCGGCTGGGTGGCGAGCCGTTCGGCCGGCCCTGGCCGCGAGCGGGAGTACAGGCGGGCCGATCTGGAGCAGCTTCGCAGCCGGGGGCGGGCCAGCCAGCGCGGTGACCGGGCCCTCCGCTGGGGGGAACCGGTTCTCGAGACCTCCATCACCGACATGACGCCGATGGGCCCGGTCTACCGGGGCGTTCCGGCGGCCTCATTGGTGACGGACGGTGTTTCCTTCGAGCGCTGCGCCGAGCTGCTGTGGACCGGCGTTCTTCCAGCGGCGGACGTCTCATGGGTCGATGCCCTGGGCGAGCCACCGGATTTCGCCGAACTGGCTCGCTGGCTGCCTGCCGACACGTCCCCGGCCAGCGTCGCTCTACTGCTCGTGGCTGCAGCCGGAAGCCGGGATTCGGGTAGGTTCGAGATCGCGCCCGAGGCGACGTTGCCACGCGCCCGCCGCTTGATCCGATTGCTGGCGGCGGGCCTGGCTCTCCCCCAATCGCCTTCCGGGGCGGAGGAGGCTTGGCGCGCGAACTCGGTCGCCGAGGCCGTTTCGTGCGCATTGGGCGGGACGAAGGGCGGAGGCGCATCTCTCGACGCCGGGCTGAACCTGCTCGCCGACCACGAGCTGAATGCCTCGACCTTCGCGGCTCGGGTCGTCGCGTCGACACATGCCGACGTCTACGCCTGCGTACAGGCCGGCCTCGCTGCCCTGTCCGGCCCACTTCACGGCGCGGCAACCGATCGGGTCGAGGCGGCCCTTGCCGAAGCCGGTTCGCCCGAGCGCGCGGAACGCCTGGTGCACGAACGCGCACGCCGGGGCGAGCGGATTCCGGGCTTTGGACATCCGTTCTATCCCGATGGCGACCCCCGTGCGCGCCTGCTCTTCGAAGCCGCCTGGAGTCTGGGCCCTGCGAATCAAGAGCTCCGGACACTGGATGCCCTCGTTGGAGCGATGGAGCGTGCACGCCGTCCCTCGCCCAACGTGGACGTGGGCCTGGTCGGGTTGCGAGCCGCCCTGGGCTTCCCGGCAGGGAGTGCGGCCGGTCTCTTCTGCGTCGGCCGATGCGCCGGTTGGGTGGCCCATGTGCTCGAGCAGCGGGCCAGCGGTGAGCTTCTCCGGCCCCGGGCTCGCTACAAGGAGCGCTGAGTCGGCGTGGCTTCGGTCAGCGGCCGCACGCCCACCCAATCGAGCAGACGTCGGACGGCTTCGACGTCTGGCAAACGGTGCAGGGCCTCGGTCGGAGTGTCGGCGCTCCCTACGCGAAATGTCATCGCCAGGCCCGCGAGGAAGCGGAACGCGTCTTCATCCGTCTGGTCATCACCCACGTAGATCACCCGGACCCGCTCGGACCACTCGGGGCCGTAACGCTCGCGCAGGATATGCAGGACGGCACGGCCCTTGTCCCAGCCAATCGGAGGCCTGGCTTCCACCGCGGCATGGGCATCGCGGGCCTGGTAACCGTGTTTGGTCATCAGTGCTCGCGCCTTCTGGGCATAACGTTCTCGGTCGGATTCGGGTACGTCACGGATGTGGAAGGTGAGGGTCGGCCCCTTGGCCTCCGTCCAGGCGCCTTCGTCGGCAATCGTTTCGAGAGCTTCGACCAATTCCGCAGCACGGCCCTCGTAGTGCACGAGATCCTCGTGCTGGAATCGCTCGATCTCGGGGCCTTCGATCTCGAGCCCGTGGTTGCCTGCGTAGACCAGGTTGGGCTCACCGACGATCTCTTGGATATCACCCAGCGCACGTCCGCTCACGATCGAGACGTCGGTATCGATCCTTCGCGAGCACCCCATCAAGGCTTCCCGCATTTCTCTCGAGAGCTTTGCCTTCGATGGATGAGCGACGAGCGGTGTGAGGGTTCCGTCGTAGTCGAGGAAGAGGCAGAGCGGGTAACTCTTGACGTAACCACGAAGCCATTGCTGAATTTCCCGTTCCGAAATCGGATCCAGATGCGCGGCCTTCTCGTGACCGGCGGCCAGGAAATGCCCGACCCATGCCTCGACGTTGTCACGCCGTTCGCGCCGGCGCAGCGAGGCGATTCGGGATGCGCGCTCCTCTTCGTCCATGGTGAGGGCCCGGTGAATGGCCTCTGCTGTCCCGTCGAGGTCGAAAGGATTGACGTGCAGCGCTTCGCGCATCGTTTCGGCGGCTCCGGCCATGCGCGAGAGGATCAACACGCCCGGGTCGTCGACCTGACTGGCGACGTATTCCTTCGCCACCAGATTCATGCCGTCGCGAAGCGGTGTGACCAACGCGACATCCGCGTCGCGATAGAGGCCGCAGAGGCGCTCCTGGGGGACGGAGCGGTAGAGGTACCGGATGGGAGACCAGGTCGAAGTGGCAAACCGGCCGTTCACCTGACCCACCAGCTCGTCGATCTCCGATTTCAGCTCGCGGTACTCCGCCACCTGCGAGCGGCTGGGAACGGCGAGCTGCAACAGGACCACGTTTCCCTTGTGTCGAGGATGCAGTTCCAGGAGTCGCTCGAATGCCCGTATGCGCTCGGGAATTCCCTTCGTGTAGTCGAGGCGGTCGACGCCCAACACGACGCGTTCCCGCTGGCTCTCCCGGCGCGCCTTCATCGCCTGTTCCTGGAAGAGTTCGAATTCGATGCCGATCGGAAATACGCCGACCCGGGCGACGCGATCGCCGTCTTTGATGATCATGGCCTCCCGGTCGACCCGGGCACCGAGGATCTGCTCCGCGCAATCCATGAAGTTGTGCGCGTAGTTCTCGATATGGAAGCCGATCAAATCACATGCGATCAAGCCCCGAAGGAGCTCCTTGTCCCAGGGGCAGAGACGGAAGATGTCGAAGGGCGGAAATGGGATATGGAGGAAGAAGGCCAGCCGGGCTTCTGCATGGGCCCGGCGCATGAATTCCGGTGTGAGCATCAGGTGGTAGTCGTGGATCCACACCAGTTCGGCATCGCGTGCGTGGCGCGATGCGACTTCTGCGAAACGCTCGTTCACGTCCGCGTAGACGTTCCAGTCCTTTCGAACGAATTGGGTGTGGCCGGGAAGAGAATGGAAGAGCGGCCACAAGGTCCGGTTCGAAAAACCGTGGTAGTAGCGGGCGATATCCGCTTCGCCGAGTGCGACCGGGGCAATGCGATAGGAGTCGCCTCGGGTGGAGATCCGCTCGCCCTTCTTGAGTTCGACCCCAGGCCAGCCAATCCAGGTGCCGCCCCGGCGGCGGAGGGCCGGCTCGAGAGCAGATACGAGGCCTCCGGGTGAAGGCTGTCGCTTGAGCCCGCCGGCTGCTCTCGTGTAGGTGAACGGCAGCCGGTTGCTCATCACCAAGATGGGAGCGTCGCCATCGCGCCCCATCGGTTCTTCCGTCCTGCTACCGCTCTTGCGCCGTGCCGCCACGCACGGGAAGTTAGCGGCTCCTGTCGTCGGCGGCGGGCCGGTCGAGGCTTGAAATGAAGGTGGAGATGTTCGAATGACCCCGGAGCTGCTGGGCCTGGGCCTGATCTGGTACTTCGTGCTGCTCCTTTCGCTCACCGTGCACGAGGCAGCGCACGGCTGGGCGGCTTTGCGTCTGGGGGACGAGACGGCCTATCTGGCGGGCCAGGTCTCTCTCGACCCGCTCCCCCATATTCGACGCGAACCCTTCGGCATGGTTCTGGTGCCGATTCTGTTCTTCGGGCTCTCGGTGGCGAGGGGTGGTGCACCCTGGATGATCGGTTGGGCCAGCACGCCCTACGATCCCAGCTGGGCCTTTGCGCATCCCCGACGTGCCGGCTGGATGGCATTGGCGGGGCCTGCGTCGAATCTGTTCCTGGCTCTCCTGGCCGCCGTCATCATCCGGATCGGGGTCGGCCAAGGTGTGCTTGCGCCGGGCTTGCTCGCGTTCGAGAGCGTCGCCGTGGCTACGGTTCCCGGCGTGTGGGACACATTGGCGACACTTCTTTCCCTGCTCTTCTCCCTCAATCTGCTGCTCTTCGTGTTCAACCTCCTGCCGGTCCCGCCCCTCGACGGGTCGGGGATGCTCAATCTTCTCGTCCGGGAGAATCAGGCCCAGCGGATCATGGAGTGGATGGCCCAGCCAGGATGGGCCTTCGGGGGGCTGCTGGTGGCGTGGCTGCTGATCCGCAGGATCTTCTATCCCATCTTCATCGAGGCCTGTCAGCTGCTCTACGTCGGCCTCTGAGGCGGCGCTGCTAAGCTGCCCGGATGCCGAAGGAGAGCTGGAGTCGCATCGTCTGGTTCGCGTGCGTGCTCCTTGGCGTGCCAGCGGCCGCAGCCGAAACACCGGATGGGGACTTGCGGTGTCCGGAAGGCTCGACGCTCGAGCGCAATCAGGAGCGCCGATCTGCCTGGTGCGCGCGCCCGGACGAGACGCAACACGGCCCGAGCTTTTCCTGGTATGAGGATGGTCAGCCCCGGGCCCGGGCGGGATTCTCCGAGGGAGAACTCGACGGCGAGTACCAGGAATGGCACGCGAACGGGAAGCTGAAGGAGAAGGGCCGCTACGAAAGCGGCAAGCGACAAGGCCTGTATACGGTGTGGTTCCGCGACGGCACGAAGGCCTCGGAAGAAACCTATCAGGCGGGCCGACTCCAAGGGCTCCAGACCCTATGGCATAAGAATGGCCAGATGTTCGCCCGGTCGGTCTTCCAGGATGGTGAACGTCACGGCAAGGCGGAGACCTGGTTCGAGGACGGCACCCTTCAGACCCGCGGCCAGTTCGATCATGGCGAGTACCATGGCAGTTGGACTGGCTGGTGGGAGAACGGCAAGAAGAAGAAGGTCGCCGAGTTCGACCATGGCAAGGAACTCAGCCGGGAATTCTATCCCGAGTAGACAATCAACGGAGCGAGCAGGCAATCGCCGGAACGAGTAGGCCAACGCTGGCCCACGCCTGCCAGCTCGTTTCAAAGCTCGAGTTCCATCCCGTCTTCCGCGATCTTGATGCCGGCGGCTTCGACCTGCGCTCGTTCGGGCGACTGGGCGTCCAGGATCGGATTCGTGTTGTTGATGTGCGTGTAGAAAGTGCGCCCGCCCAGGCCCTTGTAGCGGGTGAGGCTGCCATCCGGGCCGCTGATCGGAACGTGACCCATCGCGATGGCGTCCGCGGCACCGGGGCGCATGGTCAGAAGTTCGTCGGCGGTGAAGAACGTGCCGTCGACGAAGCGCAGATCCGCCTGGGCCAACTCGGCCATCGTACCGGAATCGAGATTCTGGAGGCCGGGTGCGCAGACGAGTCTCCTGCCGGCCCCCTTGTCGATCACTCGGAGGCCCAACGTGGTCTCGGCCGAGTTGTTGTGTGTCTCCTTCAGGTAGGTCGGGATCTTCCCAGGCACCGGAAAGAACTTGGCTTCCAACACGCCTTCCCTGTCCAGAGGAAAGGGCTGATCGAGCTTCATCGAATGAAACGCGGGCTCGAGCAGATGGAAGGTGACGTTGTTCTCGACCAGCGCACTACGGATCCACGGCGTGGTGAGCGCCCGGTAGGGCAGGGCTTCTCGCAGCACCAGGAGCCCGAGGCCGTCGGCCAGGTTGGCGCTCGTCAAGAGGACGTTGTCCAGGGGGATGTCCCGGGTGCCGGGGCGCGGATGCAAGCCGGGGAAATCAGCAAGCTGCGTACGAATATCTGGGCTGGCATTCACGATCGTCCAGCGGCCGTCGCCACTCGAAATGGCGATCGAAGATTGGGTGCGGCGGGGAACGTGCGGGTCGTCGGCTCGTGCCCGGACGGAGTGGTCGCCACCGCAGTTCCACTGAGGAAGGCCCCCTCCCGCGGCCGATCCCAGCACACGGACTTTCATGCAGGCTTCGCCCGGCGTACCCAGATCTGCACGGGCTCACCGCCGAGGCTCGCCCCGTGCAGGAAGCCCTCGGCATCCTTCCCGGCATCCAGTTCGAGATCGACGGCCAACGTGCTTTCGGCCACGTAGTCCTTGAAGTCGGAAACCGCGTCGCGGTAGACGGAAGGCAAGGCAAGCGCGAGATGAATCCGGTCCGAGACGTCGAACGCTGCCTCGCGTCGAGCTTGCTGCACGATTCGTATGAGATCCCGGGCGTGCCCTTCGTTCACCAATGCGTCTGTGAGGTCGAAATCGAGAACGGCGATCATGTCGTTCGTGGAAAGGGCCTGGCAGGCGACGTCTTCTTTCGGTTGGAGCAACAGCGTGAATTCCCCGGGTTCGAGCCGATGACCTGCCACCGTCACCGTGCCCGCTTCGTCGCTGCTCCACTCGCCGCGCTTCGACGCTGCAATGACCTGCTTGGTGTCGCCGCCTAGCCGCGGTCCCACCGCCCGTGCGTTCACCTGGAGACGGAAGGTGGCGAATGCATCGATTTCTGGACGCAAATGGACCTCCTTCACGTTGACCTCGTCCGCAATCAGGTCCGTGAAGGGCTCGAGCATGGCCACATCCGGCCCGGCGATCGTCAGGCTCTGGAGCGGCTGGCGGATACGTACCTGTTCGCCACGCCGCATCGCAAAGGCGCTGGAGCAGACATCGCGCACGCGATCCATGGCCGCCACCAGCTCGGGATCGGCCGGCAAGGCATCCGCATCGGGCCAATCCGAAAGGTGGATGCTGTCGCCACCCACCAGTCCCAGGTAGATCTCGTCGGTGACGAAAGGCAGCAGCGGGCTGACGGTCCTGCACAGCGCGCCGAGCACGGTCGCGAGGGTGTCATACGCTGCCTGCTTGTCTGCGTCTTTCTCCGCCTTCCAGAAGCGCGGCCGGCTGCGCCGCACGTACCAGTTGTTGAGCGCGTCGAGGAAACCGATGAAGGCACCACAGGCGCCCTGAATGTCGTAGGCGTCCATCCGGGCCTGCACGTCCAGGACGAAATCGCGGGTCTTGGCAAGCACATAGCGATCGAGCACGTTTTCGGCGCTCGTGATGGGTTGGCCTCGCAGGTCGTCCGCATTCGCGTACAGGCTGAAGAAATGCCAGGCACTCCAGAGCGGGTTCAAGACGTTGCGTACGACGTCGCCGATCGGCTTGCCTTCGATCTCGACTTTCAGATCACCGCCTTTCAAGAGCGGCGATGCAACCAGGTACCAACGCATGGCGTCGGAACCATGGGTCTCGTACACGACGTTCGGCTCCGGATAGTTGCGCAGGCGCTTCGAGAGCTTCGTGCCCTGGGTGTCGACCGCGACCCCGTGGCAGATGCAATTCCTGAAGGGCGGCCGGTCGAAGAGTGCCGTTCCGAGAACCATCATGGTGTTGAACCAGCCGCGAGTCTGGGCCACGTACTCGCAGATGAAATCGGCGGGGAAATGGTTCTCGAACCACTCCTTGTTCTCGAACGGGTAGTGAACCTGCGCGAAAGGCATCGAGCCCGAATCGAACCAGACATCGAGCACGTCCGATACACGACGCATCTGGGCCCGGCCCGAGGGATCATCCGGATTCGGCCGGACGAAGCCATCGATGGCCGGCCGATGGAGATCATCGGGCCGAATTCCGAAGTCTGCCGCGATTTCATCCAGGCTGCCGTAGACATCGATCCGCGGGAATGTGGGGTCGTCGCTCTTCCAGACCGGGATCGGTGAGCCCCAGAAACGGTTGCGACTGAGAGCCCAATCCGGTGCGCTGGCCAACATGTTGCCGAAGAGTCCATCGCGGATGTGTTCAGGGATCCAGCTGATCTCCTGGTTCCGTTCGAGCATGCGATCGCGGATGGCCGAGACGCGCACGAACCAGGAACTCATTGCCCGGTAGATCAGCGGCTCATCCGTACGCCAACAATGGGGATAGTTGTGGACGTAGTTCTCGCGGCGCACGAGCAGACCGCGCTCCTTCAGATCGCGGATGATCGGGGCGTTGGCATCGAAGACCAGTTGGCCCTCGTAGGCGGAAACCTCTGCCGTGAAACGACCCTGGTCGTTCACGGGCACGAGGACAGGGATGTCGTGCTCCTTGCAAGTCCGGAGATCGTCTTCGCCGAATCCGGGCGCCAGGTGGACCACGCCGGTTCCCTCTTCGACTTCGACGAAGTCGGCACCGATGATCTGGAAGGCATTCTCCGTGCCTTCGAAGAACGGAAAGAGCGGGTGGTAGCGACGCCCGACGAGTTCGCTCCCCCTCACAGATCCAACGCGTTCCGCCGAGCCGAGTTCGGCTTCGAACTTGGGGACCAGGGCCTCCGCAAGAATCGTCCGTCGCCCGTCGTGCTCGAGCACGGCGTAGTCGATCTCCGACCCCACGGCGAGAGCCAGATTCGAAGGCAACGTCCAGGGCGTCGTGGTCCAGGCCAGCAGATCTGTCGGGCAGTCGTCTCCGGCCGGGACGAGTTCGAAGCGAACGGTGATTGCCGGGTCCGTTCGCTCGCGAGTCGCGTCGTCGAGACGCGTCTCGAAATTCGAAAGTGGTGTTTCGGCCGCCCACGAGTAAGGCAGGACGTTGAAGCCTTCGTACAACAGATCCTTCTGATGGAGCTGCTTGAAGGCCCAGATGACGCTCTCCATGTAGGAGAGATCCATCGTCTTGTAGTCGTTTCCGAAATCCACCCAGCGCCCGGCCCGGTGGATGACCTCCTGCCAATGCTCGGTGTAGCGAAGCACCGAGCTGCGACAGTAGTCGTTGAAGCGGTCGACCCCGTAGGCTTCGATCTCCGCTCGGCTGGAGACGCCGAGCTCCTTCTGGGCTTCCATCTCTGCCGGGAGCCCATGACAATCCCAGCCGAAACGTCGCTCGACCCTGCGCCCGCGCAGGGTCTGGTAGCGCGGGACGATATCCTTGACATAACTCGTGACGAGATGGCCGAAGTGGGGCATGCCATTGGCGAAGGGCGGTCCGTCATAGAAGACGAACTCGTTCGCGCCCTTCTCTCCGGCAGGGCGGTTCTCGACCGAGCGCTCGAAGGTCCGGTCCTTGCGCCAACGCGCGAGTACCCGCTCTTCGATCTCCGGAAATTTCGGTTGGGCGGGAACTTCCGGGTACGGTTTCTGCGCGTTGTCCTGGCTCATGGAGGGCCGGAGGGTAGCGGTCTCCGAGCCCTCGGACCGCCTACTCCACGCGGATGCCGATGCGCTCCGAGACGACCGGCTTGTCATGAGGCACGTGCTTGAAATCGCCAACCACGAGCTGGAGGGTGTGCTCGCCGGGCGCCGGCTCGATCGTAGTCTCGGTCTGGCCGCCGCCGAAGACGAGGCCGAAGACAAGGCAGGCCCGGATGGACATCATGATAAGCTCCTTGCAGTTGAGGGAGATCGGGCTCGTCCCATCCCTGAGCCCGCCGGGAAACCCCGCATTGCTACCTTTCGGCCGAGGATTGCCCATGGGAGCCGCCGTCACCCGAGGTTCGTCGTTTGGAATGTCTGAACTCGGATTCCAGCCAGGCCAAAGCAGGTTTCGATGAGCCAGGGGCTCTCGCCGACACCGGAGACTGAAACCCTACCCATCGTCTTCTACGACGGTGCCTGCGGGCTCTGTCACCATACGGTTCGCTACTTGATCCGGGAGGATCCCGAGGGAGAGCGTTTCCGCTTTGCACCCCTTGGCGGGGAGACGTTCAGGCGGTTGCTCGACCCAGCTCTCCGGGACGATTTGCCCGATAGCGTGGTCGTGCTCGCGCCGGATGGAAAGGTGCACACACGTACAGATGCCACCCTTGCGCTCCTGACGCGCCTGGGCGGACGCCACCTCGGCCGGGCTCGGGCCCTGCGCGCGGTCCCCCGCCCTCTCCGCGATCTTGCCTACGTCACAGTGGCCGCCTTGCGTCACCGGGTCTGGGCCCGGCCCGATGATGTCTGCCCGGTCGTTTCGCCAGAACTGCGCGCGCGTTTCGATCCCTGAGCTGACGATGCCCGAGCTCCCCGAAGTCGAAGTGACGCGGCAGCGAATCGCGTCGGCGGTGATCGGCCGCCAGGTTCGCCAGGTTCAGACGACTGGAGACAGCTACTTCTTTCTCACGCCCCCTGCGAAGTTGCGTCGCCGGTTGGCAGGTCGTCGCTTCAGCAGCTTGGAACGCCGCGGGAAGTACCTGGTTGCGGAGCTCGAGCGTGGCGACCGTCTGCTCCTCCACCTCGGCATGACAGGCCAGCTGTTCACCTCTCTGGCGCAGAGTCCGAGGCTGCTCTCGGCGACCGCTCGGGCCGCGTTGGCACCCGAGCAGCAGCTCGTCTTCGAGTCGGACGAACATACGCACCTTCGGCTTCGCTTCGAGGATGAGGGCCCGGATGTACTCTTCCGCGATGTCCGGAAGTTCGGAAAGGTGCAGCTGCTGGCGCCCGGCGAGCCCTCCGAGCGGCTCGACAAGCTTGGTATCGATGCGCTC
Organism: bacterium; assembly: GCA_024228115.1. Lineage (NCBI taxonomy): Bacteria > bacterium. The sequence continues at coordinate 2,507 of JAAETT010000397.1, read as the reverse complement.
GAGACGACCGGTGAAGCGCTCTTTCGAGCCAGTCGGAAGCGACGGATTGCGATCAAGAGCCTGATTCTCGATCAATCCGTGATTGCCGGGAGTGGAAACATCTATTCCGATGAAGCGCTCTTCCTGGCTCGTGTGCGGCCGGGGCGCGCCGCTGGGCGGGTGACCCGCGCCGAGTGCGTTCGACTGGTGGACGGCATGCAGCAGGTCATGCGACGATCGATCGAGACCGGGGGGTCGAGTATCAGCGACTACGTTGCGCCCGACGGAAGCGACGGGGGCTATCAGGACGAGCGCCGGGTCTACGCCCGCAAGGGCCGGCCCTGTCTTTCCTGTCGTACCCCCATTCGCCGCAAGGTGATCGGGCAGCGCAGCTCCCACTATTGTCCCCGGTGTCAGACATGAAGGGACGACGGAAGTGACGCGATGTTGAGCCTGGCTGAGCTCGAGCGGGCGGGGCGTGTCCTCGATGCCGAATGGCGAGGCGCGCGGCTGGACAAGCTGGTGGAGCCGGGGAGCTTCGAACTGGTGCTGCATCTTTCCGGTGGCGAAGCGCATGGCCCCAAGCAGGGGCTGTTTCTCTTGCTCTCCTGGCGGCCGAAGTTCGGCCGCGTTGCGGCGCTTCCTCGGCCCCGTAAGGCCCCGGAACGGCCCCCCGCCCTGGCCCAGTACGTGAAGCCTCGGCTGGAAGGGGCGCGGCTGCGTGAAGTCGTCCTTCGCGGAGCGGATCGCCAGCTCGCGCTTCGCTTCGAAGCCCGCGACGGTGCGCGAATGGAGCTCTTGCTCTCGCTGATGGGGCTGCGCAGCAACCTCTACGTGCTCGAGCAAGGTGAGGTGATTGCTCGCACGGCTCGTCCACTCTCCGATACGCGCCGGGATCTCAAACTCGGCGAGGCGTGGCGAGACCCGGAAGGTGCGCCGGCACCGAAGAGCGAAGATCGCTTCGCGGAAGTGGAGGATTCGGAACTCCTGGCGGCCATCCAGGCGGAGTACGGGCTCCGAGAAGATCGCGAACAAGAGGACCGCCTGCGCCACCAACTGGCCCAGGCGCTGAAGAAGCAACGCGCCGCGCTGGAGAGAAAGGCGCGCTCTCTCGCCAAGGATGCCGAGGCCGAGGCCGACGCGCCGAAACTCGAACGTTGGGGAGAGCTGCTGAAGGGCAACCTCAAGCGCGTCGGCAAGAAGGCCAGCGAGGTCCAGGTGGAGGATTTCGAGACCGGTGCGACGGTCGAGATCCCCCTCGATCCGAAGCTCGACGCTACCGGCAACATGGAGCTGTTGTTCAAGCGATCCCGGAAGGCGATGAAGAAAGGCGTCCGAGCAGCTCAAGACATGGAAGCCTTGGAGGAGCGCCGCCGCGCCCTCGATGGTCTCCAGGCGGAGTTGGAAGCCGTCGGGGAAGAGGACGAAGAGGCCCTGCGCGCTTTGGCAGAACGTCCCGATGTCGCCCGCTTGCTTGATCGCTATCTGCCGAAGGCGCGCACGACCGGCCCCGCGCAAGCGAAGCCGCGCAAAGTCTGGAAGCTGGGGAAACGCGAGCTACCCACGCGTCTCGTGCCGAAGTGTTACAAGGCGACCGGGGGGCTCGAGATCTGGGTTGGCAAGAACGATTCCGGAAACGACATGTTGACGACGCGACTCGCCCGAGGACGGGATCTCTTCTTCCACCTCGAAGGTTCTCCGGGCAGCCACGTGATCCTTCGTGTCGAGAAGGGGGAGCCGCCCCAGGAGGCGCTGCTGGAGGCCGCCGAGTTGGCCGTCCAGTTCTCCAAGCAGAAGAACGCCACCCGGGCCCCTGTGCACGTGGCCGAATGCAAGGACATCTCCAAGCCCAAGGGCGCCAAGCCAGGCCTGGTCTACGTCCACCGCGGCCGCACGATCCAGCTCCGCAGGGATCCCGAGCGCTTGAAGCGGATTACCGCCGCCCGAATCGACGACTGAGGATCGCGGCGACTCCGATCAGCATGAGGCCGCTGATCGCAGGCTCGGGAACCGGCGCGGTGACAATCAGCAGAGTGGCTGAAGTCACGATCGCAGGAGAGCTCGCTTGGGGTTCCGGCGGTGGAACCGGTCCATCCCCCGCGCTTGCACCCCAAAAACCGTTGTAGGTAATCGAACCGCTGCCCTGGGACGGGGCTCCTCCGAGCTGGAGCCAGATCTGGATCGGCAGCATCGACTCCAGCGTCAGCGGAACGGTGTAGATCGCCTCGAGTTCGAACGAGAAATCGCCGCCACTGGTCTCGCGCTAACTCGAGCCCCAGGTGAAGTTGACGGGTGGCACACAGCCGGCGGTACCGCACGCCGTCGTTCCCTCTACGAGGAGCGTGTGCCGCACCAACAGCTCGCCCTCGGGAACCGCTACGTACTCGAACCTGTTGGCGATCACGAGAAACCGTAGAAATCTGATCATCTAGCCGTGGTCGCGCGCGAGTGCTGGTTTCTCGTCAGAACGGCGAATCGGTGTCGGTCGGATCGGTGTCGAGTTCGCGATCGAGAGCCGCGAGGTAGTG
>JAAETT010000396.1 GCA_024228115.1 bacterium | reverse complement strand
CTCACGCGCCAAGTCCAAGCCTGGCAAGACGATCGCAACCGAACGACGAAGGGCGTCGACTGGCAATTCACGACCCAACAAGCCCGCGTGAAACTGCGACGACTCTACCCCCAGCTTTTGGTGTGACAAGGGACTAGGAGCCGGGCGGACCCGGCGATTCGTCCGCAGGGCAGCGTGCCAGGAAATCCCGCGGCGATCGGATCTGCGCGCCGTGGTGGCGGGCGCGATCGGCCAGGCGCCGATCCGCGGTGACGACGGCCAACTGGGCTGGATCCGGATGCTTGCGGATCTCGGCCAGCAGCCAATCGTCGGCCGACGGTGCGAACACGATGCGGGGCACCGCCGCGGCCGGCGGTTCGGCCGATTCCGGGCCGGTTTCGGGTCGGGGACCGTCGAAGACCACGCAGACCTCACCCGCCCCCTCGAAACGCCGAATCCGGCTCAGCAGCTGGTTCCGGGCTTCCGCGCGCCACCAGCGGCCTCGTTCCCGGCCGTGAAGGAGGGCCACGTGCAAGACATTGAAGCCATCGACGAGCCAGTGCTCGGGCTCTTCCATGGGCGCGCCATTGTACTCCCCAGCAGGGCGACGCCGAGGCCCAGGGCGATCATCAAGGAGACGACACCACAGGTCTGGAGGGCGCCAGCTAGCCAAGAGGGGAACGGGGGCGGTGTGTGCGACATGACCTCACCCTGGCCCGGCCTCATGACAGGCGCGGTCACAGCCCGACCCGACTCCGGCCCCTGACAGGCGCGGTCACGGCCTGTTTGCGATCCTGCGGCCATGGATCCCCTGCGGCTGGCCCTGGTGCAAATGCGGCCCAGCGAAGCCCCGGATGCGAATCTCGAGGAGGCGCTCGTCCAGATCGGACTCGCCGCCGAGCGTGGCGCCCAGGTGGTTTGTCTTCCCGAGCTCTTCCTGACGCCCTACCCATGCCAGGAGGAGGATCCGGCTCGCTTCGACCTGGCCGAGCCGATTCCCGGACCCACCAGCGAGGCCCTGGCCAAGGCCGCTGGGCGGCATGAGGTGGCGTTGGTGGCCTCGCTCTTCGAACGGCGGGCGGCTGGCGTCTACCACAACACGGCGCTCACCTTCGACGAGTCCGGTCGCCAGGTCGGGATGTACCGGAAGATGCACATCCCGGACGATCCTCTCTACTACGAGAAGTTCTACTTCAGCCCCGGAGACCTGGGCTTCCAATCGGCGCAGACCCGCCACGGACGCCTCGGTACCCTCGTTTGCTGGGACCAGTGGTTTCCCGAGGCAGCCAGGCTGACGGTCACGGCCGGCGCCGAGATGCTGCTCTATCCCACGGCGATTGGCTGGCAGTTCGACGAGGGTGAAGAGGAGGACCGTGCCCAGCACGATGCCTGGGAGACGATCCAGCGGGGCCACGCGATCGCCAACGGCGTGTTCGTCGCAGCCGTGAACCGGGTGGGGCACGAGGGCGGCATCCGCTTCTGGGGCCAATCCTTCGTGGCGGATCCTCGCGGCCGGGTGATTGCCAGGGCGTCGGCGTCCGAGCCGGAGCTGCTGATCGTCGATTGCGATCTGGCCGCGGTCGAGCAGGCGCGTCGGGAGTGGCCTTTTCTTCGAGACCGCAGGATCGACGCCTACGACGACCTCACCCGTCGTCTCCGCGACTGAAACCAGATGAAGACGCCCCGCGAGCTCGGTCTTCGCTGGCCCGCGGAATGGGAACCCCACCACGCGACCTGGCTGGCCTGGCCCCACAACCAATCGACCTGGCCCGGCCGGCTGAAGGGCGCAGAGCAAGCCCTCATCCAGATGGTGGGCGCTCTCCAAGGCGCGGAAGAAGTATGTATCAGCGTGCAGGACGAGGCCCATGCCGAGCGCGTGGCCGGCCTGCTCGCCGAATCCGGACATTCCGGTGGGGTATCGCTCCACGTCATCCCGACCAACGACGCCTGGGTCCGGGACCACGGCCCCGTGTTCCTGGCGGAGCCCGAGGGCAACGTCCACGCCGTGGATTTCCGCTTCGACGCCTGGGGAAAGAAGTATCCGCCCTGGGATCTGGACGACGCCGTGCCGCCCCGGATCGCCAAGCTGCGCGACGTTCCCTGCCACCGGGCCGGCTTCGTTCTCGAGGGTGGATCCGTCGACGGCAACGGCGCAGGCACCGTCCTGACGACGGCCTCGTGCCTGCTGAACGGGAACCGGCGTCTTCCGGGAGAACCGCCGCGTACGATCGGGGCCATGCAGGAACGCCTGGGCGAGTGGCTCGGAGCGGAATGCGTGCTCTGGCTGGGCGACGGCATCGTCGGGGACGACACCGACGGCCATGTGGACGACATCGCCCGCTTCGTCTCCGAGCTGGTGGTCGTCGCCACGGTCGAGCCGGATCCCTCCGATGCCAACCACGCTCCCCTGGCCGAAAATCTGGACCGCCTGCAGCGGATGCGAGATGCCCGCGGCCGCCCTCTGGATGTCGTTCCCCTGCCGATGCCACCGCCCATCTATGTCGACGGCCTCCGTTGCCCGGCCAGCTACGCCAATTTCTATCTCGCCAACGGTGTCGCCCTGGTGCCCGTGTTCGGCGTCCCGAGCGATGAGCGCGCGCTCGCGGTGCTTCGAGAACTCTTGCCGGACAGGCGGCTCGCACCCATCCCCGCTCGCGATCTCGTCCTTGGCCTCGGCGCGTGCCACTGCCTCACGCAGCAGGAGCCCAGAAAGTCAACCAGCGGGGACGGGGTTTACAATTGACTTATCGGGAAGGGGCAGAGCCCCTTCCCGATAAGTCAATTGTAAACCCCGTCCCCGCTGGTTGACTTTCTGCATGACTGCCGCCGATTGTGGCAGAGGAGGGGGCATGTTGGGGCTCGATCCCCATGCGAGTTGACCCATAGGTCAGCCAGAGTGGTAGGATGGCCCGCTTGATCGACTTCGAGACGACCCCATGACGCAGCAGTTCCACCCGCTCCCTCTGGTATTCACCCTGGCCGCATTCCTCGTCAGCTGCGGGGCCGGGCCTCTGGAGTTCACCAGCCCCGAGTTGGGATTTCTCTCGGCTCCCGGGGACGTCGCGTTCGAGCTGAGCCTTCCGAGCAATGCCGAGAAAGCCAGCCTGGTGATCCAGCTGGATGGCGTGGTGGTTCCGAGCAGCCAGTACACGATCTTGGCCGGGACGGTTCAGGGGACGCTGCCCGGAGTGGCCGCCGGCAGCCATTGGCTGGACGCCGAAGTCCATGCCGGCGATCTCGAGCATGCCGAGACCAGCTTCACCTGGTCGATCTCTACAACCCGGACTCGTGCGACATCCTGAACCAGATCGAATGCGTTCTGCCGTTTCCGTCGTCGCGCTTCGAGGAGCCGGCCCCGACGACCACCGGGGTGCGTATCGCCTACCAGCCGGACACGCTTCCGGTCAGCACCCGGTTCCTCGAAGGTGGAGGCTTCGTCACGGGTCCCATCTCGCCGGCCCCGTTCCTGCAGAACGATGGCTTCAGTCCGACCGTGCAGGTGCTGATGCACTTCGAGCAGACTCCCGATCCTGCGCTATCCGGTGCGGCGCGCATCCTGCCGACCACCCGGACCTACGACGAGAGCGGCGCCCAGCCTTCGAGCCCCACGCTGTTGATCGATTGGCAGACGGGAAAGCGGGAGATCCACTGGATCGAGAACGACGCCAACGCGATCGATCCCGCACGGGTGGTGACCTTCCTTCGTCCCGGCCGGAGCCTTCGCCCCGGCCACCGCTATATCGTGGCCGTCCGCAAGCTGGTCGACGGCCAGGGTGCACCCGTCGAGCCCGAGCCGATCTTCGAGGCCATCCGGGACGGGGCGCCTTCCGACCTACCGGCGGTGGAGCTTCGCCGCGCCGAGCTCGAGCCGGTGCTCTCCCGCCTGGATGAGCTCGGCGTGCCTACGGACGATCTGATCCTGGCTTTCGACTTCCAGGTGATGAGCGACCACTCCCTGACCCATGAGATGCTCTCCATGCGCGACCAGGTCTTCGCCTGGCGCGACGCACAGGCCGCCGCGGGGATCCAGACCTTCACGGTCGACAGCATCGATGAGCGGAACCCGGGCTGCGCGGATCCGAACGAAGCCGTCTGGCGGGTCGTGAAGGGCACGTACCAGGTTCCCCTCTTTCCGGATCGCGATCCCTTCGTCGAGAACGATCGGCTCTCGAACCTGCTGCGCGATGCCGCGGGCCTGCCGACCTGGAACACGCTGACGAATCCGCCCTACGCAATCGCGATTCCCTGCGATTCGCTCGCCACGCCGCTTCCCCCCGTACTGCTGGGCCACGGCCTGTTTGGCGACGGGCCCGGCTTCGTGGAGACCGTTGCGGACGCGGCTCTCACCCCGCCGTTCATCAGCGGAGGCACCAACTGGTCCGGTCTCTCGACGCTGGAGCTGCAGCCCGATCTCGTCAACAGCTTCATCTTCAAGGTGACCGGAAACACGGACGAGACGCCGGCCCTGGCCGATCGGCTTCGACAAGGGCAGACCCACGCTCTCCTGCTGGCGCGGATGCTGCTCCGGGGTGACTTCAACATGGACCCCACGTTCCAGAATGCCCAGGGTCAGGGCGTGATCCTGCCCGATGACGAGATGTACTACTTCGGCGGCAGCCTGGGCGGCATCATGGGCAACATGTTCGCGGCCCTTACTCCGGATGTAGAGCGGCTGCTGGTGGACGTGCCTGCCATCAACTTCTCGCTGCTCCTGGATCGCGCCGCTCCGTTCAGGCAATTCGAACTGATCGCCCGCGTTACCGCTCCCGATCGCATGGATTTCTCGATTGGCCTGGGCCTCACTCATGAGACCTGGGTGCGCGGTGAGCCTGCGGGCTACGCCACCCATATCATCGACGATCCGCTGCCGGGCGTGCCCTTCGCGAAGCGCATCCTGATGCAGGTCGCGCTGTATGATCACCAGGTCTCCAACCTCGGCTCCCAGCTTGCGGGGGCGACGATGCGCTTGAAGGTTCAAGAGGGCTCGGTGATGCAGGATCTGGCCGGGATGGAGAATTCGACCGGGCCCCAGGATTCGGCCTACGTGGTATACGAAACGGCGGCTTTCGATCTCTCGAACCCTGCGCATCTGCCCTTCGTGCCTCCGCTGGTGAACGACCAGGTGCCCGAAAAGGTGAACGGCATCAACTCGGGCAAATGCGATCCCCACGGCCGGCAAGCCATCATTCCTGCGGCGCTCGACCAACTCGAGGCATTCTTCCAGCCGTACGGGCAGGTCGAGAACTTCTGCACCGACGACGGCGTCTGCAACGCATCGACCGCGGATGAGTTCCCGTTCGGCGTACCGATTCCCTGCGATCCGCTCAGCTGATTCCAGAGACTGCGGGGCGGCTTGTCCGTTTCGCAACCCGCTTGGATCGGCTAAACACAGACCGTCCCGCAACTCCCAGTGAATGCAGGGGGATTCCATGGTCGACGTCTCGCGTCATGACGTCGTGATCGTGGGCGGTGGGGGCGCCGGATTACGCGCCGCCATCGCCGCTTCCGAACTCAATCCGGAACTCTCGATCGCGCTCGTCTCGAAGGTCTACCCGATGCGGAGTCATACGATCTCCGCCGAGGGCGGCGCGGCCGCCATCGCCCGGGACGACGACAGTCTCGAAATGCACGGTTACGACACCGTGAAAGGCTCGGATTTCCTGGGCGACCAGGATGTGATCCAGTACTTCGTCGAGCAGGCTCCGAAGGAACTGACGCGTCTCGAGCATTGGGGCTGCCCCTGGAGCCGCAACGAGGATGGGAGTGTCTCGACCCGCGCATTCGGCGGGATGAGCACGAAGCGCACCTGGTATGCCACCGACAAGGTCGGCTTCCACATGCTGCATACGCTCTTCCAGACTTCGATGAAGTTCGGCAACGTGGTGCGCTACGACGAACACTTCGTCAGCAAGCTGCTGGTCGATGGCGGTGCCTGCCGTGGCGTCGCCGCGCTGGATATCCGTACCGGCGAGATGAAAGCCATCCTGGGGAAGGCGGTGATCCTCTCCACGGGCGGTGGCGGCAAGGTCTGGCCCTTCACGACGAACGGGAACATCAAGACCGGCGACGGCATGTCACTCGCCTACCGCGAGGGCGTGGGGCTGAAGGATATGGAGTTCGTCCAGTACCACCCGACGGGCCTGCCCGGCACCGGCATCCTCATCACCGAGGCGACCCGTGGTGAGGGTGGCCATCTGCTCAACAACGAAGGCGAGCGCTTCCTGGTCAGCCGGGACTACGGTGTCGGTACGAAGGCCGAACTCGGGCCGCGGGACATGATCTCGAGGGCCATTACCCAGGAGATCGCGGCCGGCCGCGGTGTGGAAATCCCGGGGAAGATCGGCCGCTACGCGCATCTGGATCTCCGACACCTCGGAGAAGAGAAGATCATGGCCCGGCTGCCGTTCGTGCGTGAGCTGTCGAAGGCCTACGCAAACGTCGATCCGGTCCACGAGCCGATTCCGATCCGCCCGGTGCTGCACTACATGATGGGTGGCGTGGATACGGACATCGATGCCAAGACGACCCTCGATGGGCTCTACGCCGCCGGCGAAACGGCGTGCGTGTCCTTGAATGGTGCCAACCGCCTGGGTTCGAACTCTCTCACCGAGTGTCTCGTGTTCGGTGCGCGGGCTGGCGAGCACGCGACGGAATACATCAAGAGCGTGTCGGTTGGCGAGGAAGGCCCTTTCGTCCAGCAGGCCGAGGCCGAAGCAGCGCGCATCGATGCGCTACGCGGGCGTCAGCGCGGCGGGGAGAAGATCGCCAAGGTTCGCGAAGACATGAACACCGCCATGGAGGACGGCACCGGTGTCTACCGGGAGCAGGCCTCGATGGCGAAGGCGGTCACCGATATCGCCGAGCTTCGGCAACGCTTCGAGCAGATCAGCCTCGACGATTCGAGCAAGATCTTCAATACGGAGCTGGTCGCCGGGCTCGAGTTGGACAGCATGCTCGACGTGGCGGAAGCGGTCACCTGCGCGGCAGTCCAACGCAAGGAGTCACGCGGGGCGCACGCTTGTAGTGACTATGCGACTCGCAACGACACCGAATACCTGCACCACTCGATGGTCTACCAATCTCCCGAGGGTCCACGCTTCGACAAGAAGGAAGTGACGCTGGGTGTCTGGGAACCTGAAGAGCGGAAGTACTAGCCATGAGCGAAAAGCTGAAGAAGACCATCATCGTCACGCGCTTCGATCCCGACAAGGACGAGGCTCCAAAGACCCAGAGCTACGAGATCGAGGTCGAGCCGGATTGGAAGATCCTCGAGGCCTTGAACTACATCAAGGACAACATCGACCCGACGCTCTCCCATCGCTGGTCCTGCCGTATGGCGGTTTGTGGTAGCTGTGGGATGACGGTGAACGGGGATCCGAAGCTCACCTGCAAGGATCCCATGTCGAACTACGGGGATACGATCGAGATCTCGCCCCTCGCGAACTTCCCGGTCGTGCGAGACCTCGTCGTCGAGCTCGAGGGCTTCATGGAGAGGTTCCAGGAGGTGAAGCCCTGGATCATGGTCGCCAAGGAGCGTGCGGTCGAAGAAGGCACGACTCGGCAATCGCCGGAAGAGCTGGCAGATTTCAAGCAGTTCAGCATGTGCATCAACTGCATGCTGTGTTATTCGGCTTGCCCGGTCGTCTCCAACGAGCCGGAATTCCTGGGGCCGGCGGCTCTGGCGCTCGGCCACCGCTACAACCAGGATACGCGGGACGAGGGCGCCCATGTGCGCAACGAGGTCTTCCGCAGCGAAGGCGGGCTCTTCAGTTGTTCGTTTGCCAATGAGTGCAGTGAGGTCTGCCCCAAGAGCGTGAACCCGTCGGGTGCCATTCAGCAGGCCAAGGTCGCCAACGTCATCGATTGGGCCACATCCTTCGTGGTCAAGCGAGGGGAGGATGTCTCGTGAGTGAGCTTCGTCCGCGAGTGGATGCGATGAAGCCTCGGGCGCCGATGCCCACGCGTACGGCGGATCCGAGGCCTCCGGATAAGTTCCCGGGGGGCGGCCGTTACCCGTCGTATCTGGCGTTCGGAGCCTGCGGCGCATTCCTGATGCTCTCCGCCCTGCTGCTGACCCGCGGTGTCTGGGCGCTCGGGGATGGCGAGGCCGCCTGGAACGCCTATCTGGCGAACTTCAGCCACCCGATCTACCTGGCCTACCATGTGGCCGCATTCATCGGCCTCACCTGGTTCGCACTTCGCCTGTTCCGGTTGTTCCCCGCGACCCAACCCAACCGCATGGGCCCGCTGAAGCGTCCCGCGGATGCGGTGCTCGTGGCCGGTTTGTACGGCGTGTTCTTCACCGTGCTCGCCGTTGGCACTCTCTTCCTCGGAGGCGCGCTGCTGTGAAGACGCTGATGCTCAAGCTCGAGCCCGTGATCTGGGGGCTTTTCAGTAGCGGCATGATGATCGGCGGCCTCCTGCTGCCGGTCTTCGTCCTGGTGGTCGCGCTCGGCGGCGGCCTCGGCGTGGTCGGCGGAGAAGCCCTCGGCTACGACCGCATGCACGGCCTGGTCACCCACCCGATCGGCTCTCTCGTCGCGCTTGCCGCCATGGCGCTCCCGGTCTGGGGCGGCGCCCACCACCTTCGCCATCTGTGGATCGATTTCGGTGGCCTCGGAAGCGACAGCCTGGTCGGCTTCCTCTGCTACGGAACCGCCCTGGCCGGCAGCATCGCAGCAATCCTGGCGGTCGTTCGACTCCACGCGTGAGCGAAGAACGGGGACGTTCCCGGCTTCTCGAGGGCGTTCGCATTCTCGATCTGACCCGTGTGGTCGCGGGTCCGTTTGCGACGGCGGTGCTGGCGGATCTCGGCGCCGAAGTGATCAAGGTCGAGAAGCCCGGGACAGGCGACGACTATCGCTACGGGCCGTCGCCCAAGGGTGAAACGTCGCTCTCGTTCCAGAACACGAACCGGGGAAAACGGTCGATCACCCTCGATGTTCGCCAGTCGGAAGGGCGCGAGCTCCTGCTCCGCCTTACCGAGAACGCGGATGCATTGGTCGAGAACTTTCGCGCCGGGTTCCTCGACAAGCACGGACTCGGCGCGGCAGTGCTCCAATCCCGAAACCAGAGGCTACTCGTGGCGTCGCTCTCGGGCTTCGGCCAAACGGGTCCGTTGGCGGGGAAGGGGAGCTACGACATCGTTGCCCAGGCATCCGGCGGGTTGATGGGCATCACAGGCGAGGAAGGTGGCGGCCCCCTGCGCGGCGGCGGTGCGTTGGCCGATTTCGTCGGTGGGTTGTACCTGGCGATCGGCCTGCTCGCCGGCTTGCGCGATGTCGATCGGACGGGCCGGGCACAAGTCCTCGATCTATCGAACCAGGACGCCATCTTTGCGATCACGGATTCAGCGGCCTCGATCTTCGCCGGCATCGGCCAAGAGATGGAGCCGGTCGGAAATCAGCACCCCTTTACGGCCCCCTACGATGCCTTTCCCGCGACCGACGGTCATGTGGCGATCGGCAGCGCCAGCAACAAGCTCTTCCGTCAGTTGATGACGGCGGTGGGGCGTGCCGAGCTTGGCACGGACGAACGCTTCCGCAGCCACCGGGGCCGGGCGGCCCGACGCCATGAGACCAATGCGGTCGTTGCCGAATGGGTCGCCTCCCGAACCTGCCAGGAGGTGCTCGCCGCCCTGGGGCCGGAGGGCGCTGATGTTCCCTGCGCGCGCGTCGCTCGTCCCGCGGAGTTGCTCGACGATGCACAGCTCGAAGCCCGTGGGATGATCGAGCGCCATTCGCATCCGACCCTCGGCGAGGTCGTCTTCCATGGGAACCCGCTCCAATTCAGCCATGCCGCGCCTCGCGAACGAGCGCTGGCGCCGGTCCTGGGCCAGGACAACGCCGAGGTCTTCGGAGAACTCGGGCTCGGCGCGGGGGAGATGGCTGCGCTGGCAGAGAAGGGCGTGATCTAGCGAAAGGCACCCGGCCTCAGAAACCCGCTGGGTGCTCCTCGAGGAAGGCGCGTTCGGTGGGCGACGTCTCTCGTCCCAGGGCCGCGTTTCGCGCTGGGAAGTGCCCGAAACGTTCGATCGTCTTCTGATGGCGCAGAGCCCAATCGAGTCCGCCGGAGAAGAACGAACTCGGTTGCTGCTCCTCGGCGAGCCCCCTGAAGCGACGCACCGCCTCGGCCTGGGCTTCCGGATCTTCCGCATGTTCGAGTGGCATGTAGAGGAAGTATCGCTCTGTGGGTGAGAGCTCGCGGTCTTCGTGCCGTTCGAGCGCCTCCCAGGTGAGTTCGAGGGCGCGCGGGTCTCCGGAGAACGCCTCGGCGCATCCCCGGTAGAGATTGCGGGGGAATTGGTCGAGCAACAGGACGAGTGCAAGCCGGCCGCGCGGGTTGGCGGCCCAGACGTTCAGGCCACCCGCCAACGCTTTCTCTACCCACTCTCCGAAGCAGGTTCGGATCTCTTCATCGACGGCCTGCCCACCCTGGAACCAGCGTGCCGCGGCCTGTCGGCCGGGATTCCCATCCGCACCGATGTCGGCGAGCCAGTACGCGAGCACGGAAGCGGGTTCCACCCGTCAACCGTACCTCGATCCTCGGAACGTTTCCTACCCATGGAAGATCCAGCCGAGCGTGTGCCTCACGATCACGAAGGGCAGCGCGAAGAGCGGGATGTGATGGTGGTGGCTCAAGTGCCTGTGGAACCGCTTTCGGGACTGGAAGCGATGGCCGCAGGGTCCACAGGTGTAGCTGTCGCGGCGCCGCTCGTAGCGATCGTGCCTGCGGTGGTTGTCATGTCGATAGCCATGCCGACGATGCCTGTCGTACCGGTCGCGATGCCGGTCGTGTCTGTCGTGCCGGTAGTCGCTGCGTGCGCTGCAGTAGTCGTCGTGGTAGACGACCTTGTGGCGGCGCGATCGGCGACGATCGTCATGGCCCGCCGAGGCCACGGTTGCGGTCAGCAGGAAGGCGAAGCCGCTGGCAACGGCCAGAGCCCGGGTGATGCGCTGGGATCGGAACATGTCGATTTCCTCCTTGCCCGGTCAGACGGGGGGCCGGCCCAATGCATTCACCCGGCCTCCAAGTGCCCGGAATCACACGGCTTGACCGAACTCCGGAGGTCACGGATCATCCCGGATTCCTCACTCTTGGACGGGGCATCTGGATGAATTTTGGCTTCACGGACGAGCAGGAGTTTCTGCGTAGTGAGGTGCGCAAATTGTTGGACGAAAAGGCACCCCTCGATGACGTCCGCCGGGTGAGCGAGGCCGAAAGCGGCCCCGGCTACGACACAGATCTCTGGAAGGAGATCGCCGAACTCGGGTGGACCGGCCTGGTCATTCCCGAAGCTCATGGCGGTGCGGGCCTGGGCTGGGTCGATCTGGTCGTCGTGCTCGAGGAGACCGGCCGCAGCCTGTTTCCGGCTCCGCTCGTCGCAACCACGCTGGCTGCGGACGCGATCGTGAGGACGGGTAGCGAAACCCAGCGTGCCCGTTTTCTTCCCGGCCTGGCTGACGGAAGTGTCATCGGCACGGTCGCGCTCGCCGAAGAGGAGGACACGCCCGGTGAAGCCGGGATCCAACTCTCGGCGCAGCGGAGCGGCGAGGGCGTGGTCCTCTCGGGCGAGAAGCTCTTCGTCCAGAACGCCGCCGCAGCGGACATCTTCGTGGTGGCGTTTCGCCGTGAGGGCGAACTGGCCCTCGCCGTCGTCGAAAAAGCACAGGACGGAGTCTCCGCCGAGGATTGGCCGGGCATCGACCTGACGAAACGACTCGGCCGCTTGCGCCTCGAGAATGTCGAGGTCGCGGCCGAGGCGATCCTCGAAGGCGGAGACTCTGCGGCCGTCGGGATGCTCTTCGACGTCGGCGCCACCGCGATTGCCGCCGAGGCGATCGGCGCCGCCGAAGCCGCCCTGGCGCTCACCACCGCCTACGCCAAGGAGCGCATCCAATTCGGGCGCGCGATCGGAACCTTCCAAGGTGTGAAGCATCCGCTGGCAGAGATGTACGTCGACGTCGAATCCTTCAAGTCGCTCACCTACTACGCCGCCTGGTGCATCGACGAAGGGCACGCGGATCGCTCCCTCGCCGCCTCCCGGGCCAAGGCCTATGCCAGCGAGGCCATTCCCCGCATTGGCATCGATACGGTCCAGCTACACGGTGGCATCGGTTATACGTGGGAATACGACGCCCACCTCTTCCTGAAGCGCGCCAAGTGGGTGCGCCCGTTCTTCGGCGACGCGGATCACCACTACGAGCGTGTCGCCGCGCTGGGAGGCCTGTGATGGATTTCGATTTCACACCCGAAGAAGAAGCCTTTCGGGCCGAGGTGCAAGCCTTCATCCAGGCCCACATCCCCAAGAGCGGCACAGCCGAGGAGATCCAAGCCTGGCAGAAAGCCGTGCGCGAGAAGCGTTGGGTCGGATTCTCCTGGCCCGAGGAAGTCGGCGGAGGCGGTGGTGGGATTGCTCAGCAGGTCATCCTGAAGGACGAGATGGCGAAGGCGCGCGCCCCGGCCCTCGGCTCCTGCTTCATGGGCCTGGCGTGGGTGGGCCCGGCTCTGACCGAGTACGGCACCGACGAGCAGAAGCAGACCTTCATCCCGGACATCCTGGACGGCAAGGTCCAGTGGTGCACCGGCTACTCCGAGCCCGATTCAGGCAGTGACCTCGCTTCGCTGAAATGCAAATGCGTCCGCGACGGCGACACGTACATCGTGAACGGTCAGAAGATCTGGACCTCGATCGCGATGTGGTCCCAGTGGATCATTCTGCTCGTGCGAACCAGCGGTGACGGCTCGAAGCACGACGGTATCACCTGCCTGCTCGTACCGATGGATAGCGAAGGCATCACCGTCCGCCCGATCAAGAACATGTCCGGCGGTGCGGTCTTCGCCGAGGTGTTCTTCGACGACGTGAGAGTGCCTGTGGAGAACAGGCTCGGCGAAGAAGGGCAGGGATGGAAGGTCACCGTTTCTGCGTTGGCTCACGAGCGATCGAGTATCGCGGAGGTGCAAGGCCTGCAGCGCAGCCTCGCAGAGCTGAAAGACCTGGCACGCAGCTGCAAGAAGAACGGACGCTCCGCTGCGGAGGATCCGGGCATTCGCGGACGCATCGCCCGGGCGGATGCGCGCATCGAAGCCATGCGCCTGAACGGCATGCGTTACCTCACAGCACAACTTCGAGGAGAGAAGCTCGGCAGCGAGACCTCGGTGAACAAGCTCCATCGGGCCGAACTCGAAGTCGAGATCGGTGAGCTTGCTCTGGAGATCCAGGGCAGCCGCGGGCCCCTGGCGAAGGGCGCCGATGAGGTTCCTGCGGACGGGAAGTGGCAGCGCATGGCGCTCTCCTGGCCGGAGGTCGTGATCGGCGGCGGTACGCCCAACATCCAACGCAACATCATCGCCGAGCGTATCCTCGGCCTGCCGAAGGATCTCTAGGCCGATGAGCGAGCGAAGCGAAAAACTCGAAGCGGCGCTTCGAGAGCGACTGGATGCGGTTCATGTCGAAGTAGTAGACGAGAGCCACCTCCACGCCGGGCACGCCGGCGCCCGCGAAGGCGGCGGCCACTTCCGCGCGTTCGTAGTCTCGGAACGTTTCGAAGGCCAGACGCGAGTACAGGCCCAGCGGAAGGTCTTCGACGCTGTGGCGACTGAGATGAACGAGTGGATCCATGCCCTTTCACTGCGCACACTGACACCCGCTCAGTGGGACGCGAGGAGCAAGACGTGAGTCAGCGCTTGATTCGATGGATGGCGGCCGGGGCGGCGGCGGTTCTGCTTGCCTGCACCGCAGCTGGAATCCGTGACCTGACCTATCCGCCGGATTTCCACTACATCAGCGAGGGCGAGATCCGCGGCGCCATGGGCAATCTGGCCGTGCGTATCCACGCCCTGAATGAGCAGATGGCCCAGGAGGTGCCGGATCCGGAGGTGGTCGTCGCGCTCTTGACCGAGATGCGGCAGCTCGCCGGCCAGCTCAAACCGCGCGCGCACTCGAGCCACCCGCGCATCGATCGGGCTGCTCCAGAGCTGCGCGCTGATATCGAGAGGGCGTTGGCCGGTGCCCGCTTTCGCCCGCCGAACTATTTCTGGGCGGGCCAGCTCTCGGGTTCCTGCGAGTACTGCCACGTGCCGCGGCACGAGTAGCGCCGGCCCTTCAGCTCGGCCGGCGCCCTGCCGATTTGCAGGGCATGGCCACGGCCATTCCCAGTCGCCCCGAAGCCCTCGCCACCGCCTTTGGCGAGCTGGGCATGTCCGCCCGCGCGGCGAATACGCTTTCCTCGGATCTGGTGCTTTGCCATCCGATGACCCGGCGCCTCGGCGTGCGTCGCATGGAAGCCACCCTCCGCGAGCAGGGATTGGCGGCCGAAAAGGCTGCGGACGCCGCGCCCATGCTATTCGCGCTGGAGAGTTTCGATCTGGGTCATCGGCTCGTCGACGTGCGTACCGAACTCCGCATTGCGGGAGTGGCGGATGATCGGGCCGTGGCGGCCGTCTTCGAAGCTGCGCGCATGCACCGGGAGAGCGCTGATCCGGAAACCGCCGTGCCGGTCACGCCGGGGCTCGCGAGTCTGATCGCGGCAAGCCTGACGCTGTATACGGTTGCCGTGGCGTTGTGGTTGCTGGTCGAGGGCTAGGCTGGCCGGGATCTGGCCAATCGCCTCAAGCGAATTTTGCCAACCAGTCTTCGAGGGTCACCGAGAACCCCGCAGCATTCCGATGTCCGCCGCCGCCGAACTCTCCGGCCACCGCCGCAACATCGAATTCTCCGATCGAGTACACCGAGACATCCACGCGAGTTCCGGTCAGACGGTAGACCGCACCGCAGGGCGAACCGAAACGTGCGCGGGTTGCCAACTCGTGGCCGATCAGGCTGCGCTGCTCCCGGGCGTTCACGGCTTCGACGCGTAACTTGCCGAGGCTCACGGGGTGGGCGCTGTGGAGGGAACGTTCGACGTCGATCTGCTGGGCCCGGACCAGGGAGCTGCCTTCGGTAGCGAGATCGGCGATCGGGCGCTTCGCCAGCGTCTCCCAGGCTTCGAAGCTACGCGGGTAGGAGCCGATGGCGGCGTTCACCTCGCGGGAATGGGGGAGCTTCCAGTTCCAGAGATCCATGTCTTGCACGTAGCCGAGGAGTTCCGGGGGTTCTTCCTCGGGATGGAAGTGCTTCCAGGAGAGGACGGCGCCGCTGTGCGCGAGGTCGAAGACGATTTCGTGCCCGGAGGCGCGGAGACCGTCCACCAGGCCGGGTTCGTTGTCGTAGTGGCCCTTGGACGAGAGATGGTGGTCGAGCACGACCAGATGGCCCACGGCATCTGCCAGACGCTGGGCCACGGGTGCGGGAGGCGCGATGTCGACGAAGACGACCAAAGCGTCTTCGAAGCTTGTCGGACGCAGGGGGTCGTCGTGGCCCCTGGCTACGTAGTCGGCTTCCTTGCCCCAGGCTCGCCAGGCGGCCCAGGCCGCGCCGAAGCCGTCCGGGCAGCCGGCATGGTAGATGCAGACTCTCCGCATCGTGTCTCCTTCGGCCTCAGCCGCCGTTCCTTGAGGAGGAGGCCTTTGGAGTTGAGGAAGAGGCCCCTGGACTCGAGGGTGGAAAGCGCCGGGTCAGCCAGTCGATCAGCAGACGGTTCAGCTCTTCCGGCCTTTCTTGCTGGGTCCAATGCCCGCAGGTCTTGATCTGGTGCATTTCCAGATCGGGAACAAGAGCGGGCATGCCGGCTGCCATCTCAGGGCGCAGGGCTGCATCCCATTCAGCGGTGATCATCAGGCAGGGCACCCCGATCCTGGCGACACCCACGTCGGGGGCGCTCTCCCAGTTGCGATCGAAGTTGCGGTACCAGTTGATGCCGCCGCCGAAGCCGGTCTTCCCGAAGGTCTGGACGAAATGGTCGAGTTCCTCGGACGAGAGGATCGGAGCGCCATCCGGAATCTCCGGCAACCGGCGGAAGGGATTCATGTCGAGCTTGCCGTCCTCGCCGACCATTCGAGCAGCGCTCACGGCCGGATCCTCTGGCTCCCGCATCAACTTCTCGAAGAGCAGACGGGTCTGTCCGTCCAGCACGCCCTCCGCGACGCCCGGCTCCTGGAACCACAGGATGTACATGCGCTCGTCTTCGCCGCCGACCAGCGCCCGCATCATGGAGGTGGGCGCAATCGGTGAACGCGGCATGTAGGGCGTGTTCACGCCGATCACGCCCGCCGTCCGCTCCGGGTGGAGGATGGGCATCGCCCAGACGACGAAGCCGCCCCAATCGTGGCCACAGAAGACGGCGCGTTCGATCTCGAGGCTGTCGAGGAGAGCAACCAGGTCCCCGGTCAGGTGGTGGATGTCGTAGGCGGTGATCTCGTCCGGGCGGTCGCTGCCGCCGTAGCCACGGCCATCCGCTGCGATCGCCCTGAAGCCGGCCTCCGCCAGTGGGCCGAACTGGTGGCGCCAGCTGTAGGCCAGCTCCGGAAAGCCGTGAGAGAACACCACGGCCGGGCCATCGCCCGCCTCGTGGACGGCAACGGTGATGCCGCCGCCTCCGCCGTTCTGGGCAGGCAGCTGGATGCGTCGGGCTTCGGAAAAGCTGGGAGGTGTGGTCATGGGAGCCGGCCAGTCTATCGCGAGCCGGGGCGCTAGTCTCGGCCCTTGGCCCTCCCTTCCTCGAACATGCATACGGCCGTCGTCGCTCAGCCGGTTCCCATCGACGGGGAGCCCGAGGCTGCGTGGCGGGAAGTCGTTCATTCGCTTTCTCCCGGCCAGCGCTGGTGGCTCGATAGTGCCCAGGCTGGCCCGCCGCTCGGACGTTGGTCATTTGCCGGCGCGCACCCTTACGCCACCCTGCGTTGCTTTGGTGAGCTGGGCGAGCTCGATGTGCATCGTCCGGTTCGGCCCGATTGGCCCGGCTTCGGGCGCCATCGGCATGTCGGCCCGGCACTCGAATGGCTTTCCGAACTCGCACCGCCTCCGCCGCGGAAGCCTCTTGAGCTCCCGTTCAGCGCCGGTGCCGTGGGGGTGTTCGGCTATGAGTTGGCGGAGCAACTCGACCGGGTGGAGCTTCGCGGGCAGGACGATCTCGCTCTGCCCGATGTCTGTCTGCAATGGGTGGATCGGGTCTGGGCGTTCGACCATCTCGAGGGCCGGCTCTGGGCCGTGGGCTGCGGCTTCGATCGCGACCTTGGCCGGGCTGGCGAGCGCGCCAACGAAGCGGCAGGCGCGCTTCGCGCAGCAGACGCGGAGAGCCCGTCCAGCCGATCCGCGAGCGAGTCCGAGCCCGTCCGCGTTCCCGATCCCAGCCACGATATCCACGCCTACGCGAAGGCGACGGATTTCCTTCTCGAACGCATCGGGGCCGGCGACCTGTATCAGGCTTGCCTCACCCGGCGCGAATCACACGCCCTCGAGTGTTCGCCTTGGCAGATGTACCTCCGCCTTCGGGGCCGCAACCCGGCGCCGTTCGGTGCGTTCCTCGAGCTACCGGATGTCGCTGTCCTGGGGAGCTCGCCTGAGCGCTTCTTGCAGGTCAAGGCGGACGGCTGGGCGGAGAGTCGGCCGATCAAGGGAACCCGCCCGCGCGGCGCGAATCCGCGGGCCGATCGCGACTACCGCAAGGAACTCGCGAACTCGCCCAAGGATCGCGCCGAGAACCTGATGATCGTCGATCTGGTGCGAAACGATCTGGGCCGCGTCTGCGAGTTCGGCAGCATCCACGTTCCCGAACTGATGGCGGTCGAGGCCTATGCGAGCGTGTTCCAGATGGTTTCCACCGTGCGCGGCCGCCTGGCGCCGGGTCGGGGCGCGTTGGATGCATTCGCTGCAGCGTTTCCGCCCGGTTCGATGACCGGGGCACCCAAGATTGCCGCCATGAACCTCCTCGCCGGGCTCGAGCCCGTGCGTCGCGGCTTCTATGCAGGAGCGCTCGGCTATCTGGATGTCACGGGCGCCTGCGACTTCTCCGTCGTCATCCGCACCGGCTTCGCCAAGGATGGCCTTCTTCATCTGCACACAGGCGGCGGGATCGTTGCCGATTCCAACGCCGCCGACGAATGGGATGAAACCACCGACAAGACCCGTCCGCTTCTGGATGCTCTCCGCAAAGCGAACGCATGCGCGGAGTGATTCGCCTGATCGCCCTGGATGTGGATGGCACGCTTGCCCATCGTGGTGACGAGGTGTCGTCGGCCACACGCGAGGCGCTGCACCGTGCCCACGCGGAGGGCGTGGAAGTCGTGATCGCGACCGGGCGCCGTTTCAGGACGACCCAGCGGGTGATCGACCACCTCGGCTTGGCGGTTGCGTCGGTCACGTTGGGGGGTGCCCTCGTCAAGGATGCGGAGGGAGCGACGATCCATCGCAGGGCGCTCTCGGCGGCTGAGTTGAAGGATGTCGCAAGCGCCTATCGGGAGGTCGGCGTCTCCGGGGTGGGACAACGGGACGGCCATGCGGACGGAGGGCCGGATTTCGTGATCGACGGAGCCCTCCCGTGGAACGGCTGGACCTCCCGGTACGCAGAGAAGAACCGGGAATGGTGCGAGTGGCGGAAAGACCTGGCAGCCGAGACGCGCGACGATGTGATCGAATTATGCGCTTTCGGAACTGCCGACGAACTCGCAGCGGCCGCAGCGGAGGTTCGCCGCCGGCACCCCGACCGATTCGAATCGCTCATCCTGCCACTCCCGGCCGATTCCTCTAGCGGCGGCGGCTTCTTTCTCGAAGTCCGCCCGCCGGGTACCTGCAAATGGACCGGTCTCGGGGCGCTCCTCGAAACTCGTGGCTTGGCGGGGCGCGAGGTCTGCGCGGTTGGCGATGAGCGCAACGATCTCAGCATGATCCGCGGGGCAGGTCTGGGTGTGGCGATGGCCAACGGCCATCCGGAGGTTCACGCCGCCGCGGATTGGATCACGGGCCGCCATGATGAGGATGGGCTGGTCGCCGTGGTCGAGCGCCTCCTGGGGTAGGAGTTCCCGCTAGCCTGAACTATGCACGAAAGTTGGCTGAGAAGCTGGCTTTCCAATGTTTCAGCGTGCCGCGCGGCGATTGACGCTGACGGATCTCGTTTTGGGTGGTCGATGCCCATTCCGTGGCGCGAATGCGGAGTGTGCTTCG
>JAAETT010000395.1 GCA_024228115.1 bacterium | reverse complement strand
CCGAGATCTACACCCAGGTCTCGATCCGGAAGCTGAAAGAGGTGCATGCGAGGACGCATCCCGCGGATCAGCCACCCTCGGCTGATTGAGCACTCCCCGCATCGCCTCTTTCTTTAGCCGCCTCCGGCCTCCGGCGATGGCGCTGTTGGCTCTCCGAGGATGGGGTTGTCGAAAGTAGCTCTTAAGCTACATTCGTGAGATGCCGATCGAGCAGGAGGTTCGCGTCTTTGCTCGTTCGGATGGGAGCGAGCCTTTCACAGAGTGGCTTCGCAAGCTTCGAGATGGAACGAGTCGCAATCGCATCCGCCAACGCATCGCCCGGGTCCGTCTGGGAAACTTTGGCGATGTCCGGAGTGTGGGAGGGGGCGTGCATGAGCTTCGTATTCACGTCGGCCCGGGCTATCGGGTGTACTTCGGTCGCGAGGGGGATGCCGTGGTGATCTTGCTCTGCGGAGGAGACAAGGGCTCTCAGAAGCGTGACATCAAGTCTGCCCAGGACGATTGGCATGACTACAGGAGTCGAGTCGATGAGTAAAGCGAGACGATACGAGGAAATACTGGACGAAGATCTTCAGGATCCCGCCGAGGCGGCGGGCTATCTGAACGCCTGCTTGGAAGACGGAGAACCCGAAGTGTTTCTGCTTGCTCTCCGGGATGTCGCACGAGCTCGCGGCGGTGTTGCGCGATTGGCAGAGGCCGCGGAGCTGAACCGTGAGCATCTCTACCGCATGCTCTCCGAGGATGGGAATCCGGAGCTGCGCAGCCTCGACCTCTTGCTCGACGCTCTGGGGTTCCGGTTGGCCGTGACCCTCAAGGAAGCGAGCTAGCCTGGCCTCTCGGAAGAGCCGCTCTGCTATGCTGCCTCAACCCGTACGACGGTCACGCGTATCCGAAAACTGCCTCTAGGGATTTTTTGGGAGCCCTTCGAGTGCATCAAGGCAATCTTGCTCTAAAGCAAAGACCGCACTCAGGAAAACGCCTTCCGCTACGACGGAGGTCGTATGGCCGAGTTCTTTACAACAGGTTCCGATCCTACGATCCGGCCACCGGACGCTACATCAATGCGGATCCGATTGGGCAAGTTGGGGGAGTGAATCTCTTTGCGTATGCGGACAATAGTCCTTCCAATTTGGTAGACCCTCAAGGAACGGAGGCAGCAGCCGCAACTCTCGGTGTTGGCATTGGCGCCGGGAGTGGATCAGGAACAGGCGCTGCAATCGCAGCCGGTGCGGGGACAGGGTTGCTGATTGGGACCGCGGCCGCTGCGGGGTACGGGGTTGGAACTCTCATTGAGCCTTACGTCAGCCCGTTGATTGAGCCGTTCATTGATGCCGCGTCGAAGCGGAGGGGCGGTTGGGTGTGCCATGTGACTTGTAATTTGCAATGGCCTACGGATGTTTGTCCGACGCAAGATCGGGTGTCCGGTACAGGCTATGGACCCTCGGCTTCTGTGGCACGAAAGAATGCGATCAATAACGCCACTCAGCGCGCTCCGCGCGGTTCTTACCCGAGGCACTGTCGTGCTCGGTGCAACCGGATCTAGGAATTGGCAGCATGCTTGAAGTCGTTCGGACAGTCGAACTGGATGCAGTTGATATGGGGGCCGCGAGCGATCCGCTGCGATTTCGAATCGAGATCATTCGCGAACTCAGTGGTAAATGTCGATACTTCGCGCGTTTGTGTCGTTGGGAGTCGTTTGAGATGAGCCCAACA
Source organism: bacterium (assembly GCA_024228115.1). Lineage (NCBI taxonomy): Bacteria > bacterium. Next base: position 406 of record JAAETT010000395.1, on the reverse strand, counting down.
TCGGCTAACTCTGACTCGGAGGGATCAACCGAAGACATCCTGATAGAGGATGCCTTTTGGGATTGGAGCAAGAACCCTGCAGTGAGCGCAGAAGTCGCTCTCGATTTGCTATTGGCGAAGTTGAGCGCGCAGCTCCCCAATCTCAAACTCTGATCCTGAACGGATGTCTTTCCGTACTTCCGGTTCGTGCCCGGACCGGTGCCGGCGGCTGAGGCAGAACTCGGATGCCGGCTCGCACCCACAAGCCCCACGCAGAACCCCCCGCCCGCCCGTCCGGAGCCCCGCACGGGGCTCATGCGCCGACGCCGGGTTCGGCCCGGAGCCGGGCTCGAGGCGTGCGAGAGTGGGTTGCTCCCGCGTCCGCCCACCCCAAGCGTCGGAGGGGGCCTCCCCTCGTCGCTTCACT
>JAAETT010000394.1 GCA_024228115.1 bacterium | reverse complement strand
CTCACGCGCCAAGTCCAAGCCTGGCAAGACGATCGCAACCGAACGACGAAGGGCGTCGACTGGCAATTCACGACCCAACAAGCCCGCGTGAAACTGCGACGACTCTACCCCCAGCTTTTGGTGTGACAAGGGACTAGGCGCGGGCGCCGATTACTTTCGTCAGCGCGGGTAGGCGGCCTGGAACCGCCGGATGCGGGCCGCATTGGCGCCGAGGTCGCTACGGCCGTCTCGGCTCTTGGACCGGACGTCGACGAGAGATCCGCCGCCTTCGGCCGGGCGCACGCGCACCACGATGTCGTCGACGAATTGGAAGATCCCGGTGGTATCCCGCGCCAGGACGGTGCCTGCCGCGGCTTCCACGGCAACCACTTCCCAGCCGAGTTTCTTGGCCGTGGCCTCGGCCAGTTCGAGTGCACGTGCCGGCTCGGCAGCGGTGGGCTGGGCAGCAAGGTCCGGGTAGGCGGTCCGCACCTGGGGTTTGAAATCTTCCGGGTAGGCCATGTCGCGGGCGCGGTCGGCGGGATCCACTGAGAAGGCAGGCGGGTCGTCGAGATCGGTGGAGATGTCGTTGATCGGTGGCACGTTTCTGCTCGGTCCAGCGGTGGCCAACAAGACCAGGAGCATCACGGTGCCGCTGCCGACTCCCAGCCATGCCAGGTTGCGTCCGGACGTGCCACTGCCAGCGCCGGTCATGCGGAGCGCGATCAGCCCCAGCACCAGGGCGATCAGGCCCTCGAGAACCCCGAGCAGGAACAACCACTGGAAGCCGAACATCGGCGAGACCAGACCGAGGTGGATCAAGATCGGGCCCATCACGGCGTCGAACAGGGCCAGGGCGCCGAGCACCCCGGCGACAAGCGCGAGTTTGGAACGTTGCATGGGCCCTCCAGGTTCTCATGCAGGGACGGGGTCCCCGCGGGAAGCGAATCCTAGCACGCCTTCCGAAGGTTGCGGGATCGCTCCGGGCGGCGATGATCTCGGACTTCCTGCCGGAGAGACGCCCTTGTCCGATCTCGTCCTGTCCGAGCGCCACGGGCCCGTTGCCTGGCTCACCCTGAATCGTCCGGATGCACTGAATGCCCTGAACGGTGATCTGTTGAACGCCCTCGGCACCCGCCTCGGCGAGGTGGCCGAGGATCCCGCTGCTCGCGCGCTCGTGGTCACAGGCGCTGGCCGGGCCTTCGCGGCCGGTGCGGATATCGCCGAGATGCGCAAGATGACCCCGGCCGAGGGGCGCAGCTTCTCCCAGCTCGGCCACGCCGCGTTCGGGGTGCTGGAAGCCCTCGAGATCCCGACCATTGCAGCCGTGAACGGCTTCGCCCTGGGCGGTGGCTGCGAGCTGGCTTGTGCCTGCGATTGGATCTACGCCACCGAGCGGGCCAAGCTCGGCCAGCCGGAGGTCAGCCTGGGATTGATTCCCGGCTTCGGCGGGACCTCGCGCCTGGCGCGAAAGGTGCCGCCGGGCTGGGTTCGCGAGTTGGTGCTGGGCGGCGAGGCGATCGGTACGGATGTTGCGCTGCGGATCGGTCTCGTCAACCGAAGCTTCGAGGACGTGGATGCGCTTCACGCGGCGGCCCAACACGCGGGTGAGACGGTGGCGGCGAAAGGCCCGGTCGCCGTGGCGGTGGCCAAGCGGCTCCTCGTGGAAGGCGCCGACTCCGACGCACGCGTGGCCCATGCGCTGGAGCAGGAAGCCTTCGGCGGCATTTTCGCGACCGAAGACCGCGCCGAGGGGATGGATGCGTTCCTGGCCAAGCGCGATCCCGAGTTCGGGGGACGTTAGGCGTGTCCAACTACCTCGTGACCGGCGCCGCAGGCATGATCGGCGCACGCACGGCGGGGCTGCTGCTTGCCGAGGGCCACCATGTGGTCGGCCTCGACAACATGAACGACGCCTACGATATCCGCATGAAGCAACACCGGCTGGGCGCCCTCCAGGCGCAACCCGCCTTCAGCTTCGTCGAGGCCAGCGTTGCCGATCCGACGACCCTTCGCATGCCAGCGCTGCGCGATCACCGCTTCGACGCGGTCTTCAACCTGGCAGCAAGGGCCGGTGTGCGCTCGAGCGTCGAATATCCCTGGATGTACGTGGAGACGAACATCACGGGCACGCTCAACATGCTCGAGCTCTGTCGCGAGCATGGGATCTCCAAGTTCGTGCTCGCTTCGACCTCCAGCCTCTACGGGGCAGCGAATCCGTGCCCCTATACCGAGGATCAGGATACGAGTCGACCGCTCTCTCCCTACGCTGCGTCGAAGGGCGGCGCTGAAGCGCTGGCCCATACGTATCATGCGCTTCACGGCATCGATGTCTCCGTGTTGCGCTATTTCACGGTCTACGGCCCCGCCGGTCGGCCGGATATGGGTGTCTTTCGTTTCGTGCAACGGATTCGCGAAGGCTTCCCGATCATCGTCTACGGTGATGGCACGATGTCGCGGGATTTCACCTTCGTCGATGACATCGCGCGTGGGACGATCGCGGCTGCGCGGCCCCTTGGCTTCGAGGTCATCAACCTCGGAGGCGATCAGCCGTTCCAGGTGAACGAGCTCATTCGCACCGTGGAACAGGCGCTCGGGCGCAAGGCAATCATCGAGCACGAGCCCGCCCATCCGGCCGACGTTCCGGCCACCTGGGCGAGCATCGACAAGGCGGCCGCCCTGCTGGATTGGGCTCCCCAGATCTCCCTCGAAGACGGAATCGCCCGCTGCGTCGCCTGGTATGAGGCCGAGCGCAGCTGGGCCCACCGCATCGAGGCTTATTAGGCCGCGAAGCCTCCCGGGGCTCAGGCGGCGCCGAAACCCGTCACATAGGGGATCGTTGCGGCCTGGGTATCGATCGCGTCGCCGGCCTCCAGCAGGACACGGGTGGCGTTCCACGTGCCTTCGAGGAGCGCCTTGCGGGTGCCGTCACGGACGCCGGCGGGCAAGGTGCCGCCCTTGTAGGTGAGGCTGCGCCCGGCCAGGTCGACGACGACCTCCTGGGTGGGATCGAGGCTGACGCTCTCCATCAGGGCTTCGAGATCGTTCGGCTCGAGGGTGACACAGGGCAAGCCCAGGGCCGTGCAGTTTCCTGCGAAGATCTCGGCGAACGACGCTCCGACGAAGGCCTGGAAGCCGAAGCGGTGGAGCGATTGCGGCGCGTGCTCCCGGGAAGAGCCGCAGCCGAAGTTCTCGCCGACGACGAGGATGCTCGCTCCCGCGAATCGTTCGTCATCCAGGGGATGATCGCCCTTCGCCTGCTCGCGGTCATCTTCGAAGGCATGCTCGCCGAGCCCATCGAAAACGACGCAGCGCAGGAAGCGTGCGGGGATGATCCGATCGGTGTCGATATCGTTTCCGCGCACGACACATGCGCGGCCCTCGACCCGTTCGACGATACTCGTCATGGCTACAGCACCTCGCGGACGTCGACGACTTCGCCCTTCAACGCCGCTGCAGCCACCATGGCTGGTGACATGAGCAGCGTGCGTCCTGTGGGGGAGCCTTGTCGGCCCTTGAAGTTGCGATTGCTCGAGGACGCGGAGACCTCGCGTCCCTGCAGCTTGTCCGGGTTCATGGCGAGACACATGGAGCAGCCGGGCTCCCGCCAATCGAAGCCTGCCGCGCGAAACACCTGATCGAGCCCTTCCGCTTCGGCTTCGCGGGCGACCGCCTGGGAGCCGGGGACGATCAGCGTCCGCACGCCATCCGCGACCTTGCCGGTCTTTGCGACGCGGGCGGCCTCGCGGAGATCCGAGATCCGGCCGTTCGTGCAGGATCCGATGAAGGCAACATCGATCTTCGTGCCCGCGATCGGCTGTCCGGGCCGGAAGCCCATGAACTCGAGTGCTTCGGCAAAGGCGGTCCGGTCCGCGTCGGGCACATCGCTGAGGTTCGGGATGGGTTCGTCGGCGCCCGCGGACTGGCCGGGATGAATCCCCCAGGTGACCGTGGGCGGGATGTCCTCGCCTGCCAACGAAATGAGATCGTCGCAAGGGGCGCCGGGCTCGCTGGCCATGCTTCGCCACCATTGCTCTGCGGCACCCCAGGTCTCACCGGTCGGTGCATACTCGCGGCCGCGAAGATAGTCGAAGGCCACTTCGTCCGGGTTGATGTAGCCGACCCTCGCGCCGCCTTCGATCGACATGTTGCAGACCGTGAGGCGCTCTTCCATCGTCATGGCTTCGATCACGGTCCCGGCGTACTCATAGGCGAATCCGACGCCGCCCTTGACGCCGAGCTGCCGGATGATGTGGAGAATCACGTCCTTGGCGTAGACGCCCGCGCCTAGCTTCCCCGACACTTCGATGCGCCGCAGCTTGGGCTTCTCCATGGCCAGGCATTGGGTGGCCAGCACGTCGCGAACCTGGCTCGTGCCGATGCCGAAGGCGATCGCGCCGAACGCGCCATGGGTGGATGTATGGCTGTCGCCGCACGCCACGGTCATGGCAGGCTGGGTCAGGCCGAGTTCGGGCCCGATCACATGGACGACACCCTGCCGGCCACTCGCCGAATCGAAGAGGGGGATGTCGTGCTCGCGGCAATTCCGTTCCAGGGCGACCATCATCTCCTCGGCAAGATCGTCGGCGAGGGGCCGCAGCTGCGAATCCGTCGGGATGATGTGATCGACGGTGGCAAATGTGCGCTGGGGGTAACGGACGCCGAGCTTCATTTCCTTCAGCATGGCGAACGCCTGCGGGCTGGTGACCTCGTGGACGAGGTGCAGGCCGATGAACAGCTGGGTCTGCCCGTCCGGAAGCTCCCGGACCGAGTGCGTTTCCCAGACTTTGTCGAACAGGCTACGAGGGGCGGGCATGACGCGGGGATGTAGCAGAAAAGGGGCGCTCCGCATCCTGGGGGGCGGCTGGCTTGGGAATGTCTAGGTTCTCCGGATGGACCTCATGTACGCTGCGCACGTCCCTCCCGGAGAGGGCCCGTTTCCCACGATCCTGATGCTTCACGGCTGGGGGGCGAACGCTCATGACCTGCTCGGGTTGGCACCGGTTCTCCATGGCGGGGGAGCCCTGGTGCTGTGCCCTCAGGGTCCGGTCGCCTTCGAAATCGGCCAGGGCATGCTGGGTTTTGGCTGGTGGCCGATCACCGAGGATCGCGAGATCGATCCCGAGGCGTTCGAGGCTGCCAGCAAGGCGGTCGAGAGTTTCATCGATGAAGCCGCGCAGAGATATCCCATGGATCCGCGCAAGACCGTCGTGATGGGTTTCAGCCAAGGTGGGGTCATGGCCTACGACCTGGTCCTGCGAAACCCCGAGCGCTTCGCGGGTCTGATCGCCCTCTCGAGCTGGCTGCCCGATCACGTGGAGAAGGGGGTTCCGAGCCAACCAGCCCTCGAGAATTTCCCGGCACTTCTCATCCATGGCACCGAAGACCCGATGATCCCGGTGGCGCGCGCCCAGGAGAGCCGGGAGAAGCTGCTCGCCCGGGGCGTCAATGTCCACTACCGGGAATATGAGATGCAGCACGAAATCCGGCCCGAGGCCTTGCGGGAGCTGGTCGTGTGGCTCGAGGAGAAGGTCTTCAACCTGATCCAGCTCGCTTGAGGCGACTGCGCGGGGTGTCGATGGAAGTTCGTGAGCACTAACGAGAAGGGCGACACCCGGCGGCGGATTCTCAACTCCGGCGTGCCGGGTGAGGCGCTGTGGTCGTCGAACTCACGGCCTGCCCGGGCGGGCGCGTCGGCGATCGTGATGGTCCTGCTTCTCCTGGTGGGGCTCGCCGGAATGGAGGTACGCAGCTACCGCCGCCAGGCCCTCGAGCGCGAAGCGGGCATGATTGCGGATCAGGTGGCCAACCATCTGATGAGCTGGACCGATGGGCGCCTCGCCGCGATCCAGCCGTTCGTCGAGCGTTGGAATGATCACTATGCGGGCAAGCCGGAGGTGTTTCGGCGCGATGCCCAACTCTTCCTGGATCGCCTTCCGGGCCTCCAGGCCCTCAACTGGCTCGGCCCGGATTGGGTGATCCGGACGACGGTGCCCAACGAGGGCAACGAGGCCGCGCTGGGTCGGAACCTGCATGATCATCCGGCGCCCGATGTGTCGGAGGCCATTCGGCGAGCCACGGAAACCGGTGCTCCTGCACGTAGCCGGGCGATCGTGGATTTCCTGCAAGGTGGGCGAGGCTTCGCCAGCTATTGGCCGGTGAAGGGAACCGACGGCGCCGTTGTCGGGTTCGTGAATGCGGTTTTTCGCATCGATCGGATGGTCGAGGTCTCCCGTGTGGCCTACCAGCTGAAAGGCGAATACGAGATCGCGCTGGTCGAGGAAGACGGACTGGTTGCATTCGCCCCGACGGGGGAGGAAGACCGTGGTTTGAAGCCCTGGCCTTTCTCGAAGGAGCGGAAGATCGCGTTGCTCGATCGTCCCCTCGTCCTGGTTGTCGCACCCACACCGAGCCGTGTCGATCAACTCGTTACGTCCTCTGATTTCCTCAACCTGGCAGGTGTGCTCGGGGCATGTGGGCTGGTCGGGATCCTTGCGTTTGGCGTGCTACGCCGTCAATCCGAACTCAACCGCCTCGCGATGGCAACCGACCAGGCGGAAGAGGGAATCCTGGTGATCGGTAGGAACGCGCGAATCCTCTACGCCAACGACGCTGCATCGCAGATGATGGGCCGGAATTCGCTGGTTGGAAGTGATGTCACCATCCTTTCCGAAGGGCAGGGCGACGACGATCTGATGGTCGAGATCGCGGAATCACTCGGGACCGGTCGCATGTGGCGTGGGCGCTATTCCTCCGTCTGGGCGGATGGTTCGTGTCATTTTCGAGATGCGAGCATCACCCCCGTGCGCGGCCGAGCCGGACGCGTCGAAAGCTACGTGGGCGTCATCCGAGACGTTACCCGCGAGAACGAACTCGAAGAGGAGCTTCGCCACTCCCAGAAGATGGATGCGGTGGGGCGGCTCGCGGGCGGCGCAGCCCATGAGTTCAACAACCTCCTCACCGTGATCCAGGGCTACGCGGAGCAACTCGTCGAATCCCTCGACGGAGAGTCCGAGCTTCATGGGGCCGCCGCCACCATCCAGGATGCGGCGCGGCGCGCCGCAATCACGGTTGGCCAGCTGCTCGCCTTTTCACGTCGCCAGGCCGCACAACCCGAGCGCCTCGATCTGAATGCCGCCGTCGAACGCCTCGAGATGGTGCTGCGCGGCGCCCTCGGTGCCGAGGCGACACTGGCGACACGCCTCGGCCCGACTCTCCCGCCCGTCATGGCCGACCCGAACCACATCCAACAGGTGCTGGTGAATCTCTGTGTGAACGCACGGGACGCCATGCCCGAAGGCGGGACGGTCACGCTGAGTACTGAGGAGGTTGTCGTCTCCGACGGGCCGTCCGGAACATTTCCGGACCTCGCCCCCGGGCGCTACGCCGCTCTCTCGGTCTCCGACCATGGCAGTGGTATGGACGAGGAGACCCGCTCGCGAATGTTCGAGCCCTTCTTCACGACCAAGGAGGTCGGGCGAGGCACCGGCCTCGGCCTGGCCACCGTCTACGGAATCGCTGAGCAGAGTGGCGGTGCTCTTCGCGTGGTGACCGAGCCGGGCAAAGGCACCGTCGTCACCCTGGTTCTCCCCTTCGCGGCCTGACCCGAACTCCAACGTCGAGTTGGCTATCCTTTCAGCCCGTCGGGGTGTAGCTCAGCGGCCAGAGCCTGATCTTTGGGTGGTCAGCGTCGGGGGTTCGAATCCCCCCACCCCGACCACTTGCCCTCGTAGGACGGGTCTGATCGTGTGGAAGTTCGACCCGCTGCCGGCGGGCCTCTTTGGCACCCGATCTCGATGGTTCCTCGCGTGGCTGCGGTAGCCTAAAAAGTTCGCAAAGCTGCAGCGGCACTCCCCACGAACACGGGCGGGTGGAAGCTGCGCAGGCGGAAAGAACGCCACGCCGAAAGAGGAGGCATCTCGAGATGTGCCAGATGAAGATGGGAAGCTGGATCGGTGGACTATTGATCGTCCTGGTTGCGAGCACCGGTGCGGCGAATCCGGACGCGGCGGCCCTGCGGGCACGAGTCGGAATCGCGTTCGGCGAGCTTCCGAAAGAGGCGGTCAACCCGGCCAACTCCGTCACCGAAGCGAAGATCGAACTCGGCCGGTTGCTCTACTTCGATGAGCGACTCTCCCTCGCCGACGACATCAGCTGCAACTCCTGTCATCCCCTGGATCGCTTTGGCGCGGACGGCGAGCCCACGTCACCTGGGCACGAGGGGCAGCGCGGCGGACGGAATTCGCCGACCGTGTACAACGCCGCGCTCCACGCCACCCAGTTCTGGGATGGGCGGGAGCCCGATGTCGAAGCCCAGGCGAAGGGGCCGATCCTGAACCCGATCGAGATGGCCATGCCGTCGGACGCCGCGGTGATCGCGAAGCTGCGCGGGATCGCAGGCTACGCCCCGCTGTTTGCGGCGGCATTTCCGGGCGAGGCCGATGCGCTGACCTACGACAACCTGGCCAAGGCGATCGGCGCCTTCGAGCGGCGCTTGCTCACACCCGGCCCCTTCGACGCCTTCCTGGCCGGCAATGACGCCGCCCTGGACGAGGCGCAGCTGCGCGGCCTGGCGGCCTTCTTCGAGACCGGCTGTACCACCTGCCATTCCGGCCCGGCGCTCGGGGGCGCCATGTTCCAGAAGCTCGGCCTCGTTCATCCCTACGAGACCGAGGACACCGGTCGTATGTCGGTTACAGGGAACGCCGCGGACAAGTCCTTCTTCAAGGTTCCGTCACTGCGCAACATCGCGAAGACCGGCCCCTGGTTCCACGACGGAAGCCTCACGGATCTCTCGGAGGTCGTTCGCCTGATGGCCTGGCACCAGCTCGACCGTGAGCTCGACGCGGCGACGATCGCCGACATCGTCAGCTTCCTCGACAGCCTGACGGGTGAGGTGGACGCCGCGTACATCGCCGAGCCGGCGCCGGTGGAATAGCCCGCGTCCTATTCGTCTTCCCAGATCGCCCGAACCGGGGCCGCGCCGGTCACCTGCTCCGGTGTGTAGCCGCCTCGCCGATGCCGCGGCCCCGGGTAGCCGGCGACCCGCCAGCCTGAGAAGTCCCGGTTGGCGCCGTACTTCGGGTCCGCGAGGAAGCCGATCAGGGTGTGGACACGCACGGTCTCGAAGAACTCGGTCTGCTCTACGTCAACGAGCAGAGCGTCTTGCTCCGCCTCCGTGAGGGAAGCGAATCCCTTGCCGTAGCGTGTCACCGCTGTGGCCTCGATCTCCGCGAGGCCCGTCCGGTAGAGAGGAAGTGCCGCCGCTTCTTCATGCAACAAGGCCTTGTCGATGAAGTTGGTGCAGCCCGCCTCCTTCGCCCCGGGCTGATCATCCGTCGGCAGGATGCGCGCGGTGATCGCCTCGAGGCTCTTCCACTCGTCAGCGGTCAAGACTTCCGGCTCGTCCGACGCAGCGGCCGCTCGTGCGGCGCGAGGGAAGGGGATCTGGCTGCCGAGCCAGAGGCCGCCGCCCAGGAGGGTTCCGTCCTTCAGGAGTTGGCGGCGGGAGAGACGCGAATCCGTCACAGGCTCTGCCTCTTTACTTCGCCCAGGAGGTGGTCGGCGACCCGGTAGGCGTTGGCCAGGATCGTCAGCGTCGGGTTGTAGCCGCCGTTGGTTGGCATCACGCTGCCATCCACGATCCACAGGTTCGGCACCTCGTGGCTGCGGCAAAATTTGTCGACGACCGACTTCGAGGGATCATCGCCCATCCGGCATGTTCCGTGGTTGTGGGCGTTGCCCTTCTGATGGGTGTTCTCGTCGATGGAGAGGTCGGGGATGCGCGTCGCGACCTGCTTTCCTCCCGCGGCTTCGACGATCTCGGCCAGCTTCTTCTCGTACCAGCGGAACATTGCCAGATCGTTCGGATGCTGGCGTTTGGTGAAGCGCGGGACGGGCAGGCCGAAGCGGTCTTTCACGACCGGGTCGAGATCGACCCGGTTGTCTTCCATCGGCAGCTCCTCGCAGATGCCGGCCAGCACCAGTGTTCGCGGGAATTGCCGGAGCCGTTGTTTGAGCGTCGCGCCCCAGGAACGCTCGGCCCCGCGCAGGGCGGGCTCGAGCACCAGCGAGTAGGCGATGGGTGAAGGTGTTCAGCTCGGCGACGACGCCGCCGCGGATGAAACCGCGCTTCGCGTCGCTCGCGTGCAAGTCGTCGATGGCCGTGTGGGTCTCGAAACCGGTGTAGGCGCGCAGGTCGTCGTCGAAGACGCCGACTGCCCCCGGATGGTGATGGAACTGGAGGTTCTTGCCGACCAGCCCCGAGCCATTCGCGAGGCCCTGGGGAAATTCGCCGGACGACGAGAGCAGCAGCAAGTGGGGCGTTCCCACGGTGCCCGCGGCGAGGATGACCTGGCGCGCACGGACTTCATGGATCGTCCCCGCGGCGTCCAGGTAGCGCGCGCCGACTACGCGTCCGTCCTTCATTGGCAGCCCGACGACCATCGCGCCGGGTCGGAGGTCGAGGTTTCCCGTCGCTCGTGCACGCGGCAAGGAGATCGAGAAGGTCGTGCCCTTGGCATGGATGGGGCAGCCGTAGGAGCGGCAGGCGCCACCGTACATGCAGCGCGGGCGCCCGGCATAGGCACGCGAGTTGATCGCCATCGGAACAGGGAAGGGCGAGTAGCCGAGTTTCTTCGCGCCCCGCGCGAACACCTGTCCCGTGACACGCTCGGGGTGCGCGGGGTTGGGGAAGCCCTTCTTGCGGGGGCCGGCGAAGGGGTTCGCGTCGCCTGTTCCCGAGACGCCAAATTCCCACTCGGCTTTCTCGTAGAAGGGCTCCATCTCGTCGTAGCCGATCGGCCAATCCGCGAGGCTCGCGCCGGCGACCGGGCCCTCCGCGGGAAGCACCCGGAATTCGTCGGGTCGGAAGCGCCAGGACCAGGCCGCCCAGTGGGTGAGGGTGCCGCCCACGCAATGCGCGATCTGACTGAAACGCCCCGTCTGGGTGGGCGTGGCCTCGTCCGGTCGCCAGGTCTCGAGTTGGTGGGGGGAGAAGATCTGGTCCCGGATCGGGTTGCGCAGCTCGTCGTCGTCGAAATCGGCCATGCTGAGCTCGCCGCCGCGTTCGAGGGCGACGACCTGGAGGCCCGCGGCGGTGAGCTGGTCGATCATTACACCACCGCCCGCGCCGGTGCCGATCACGCATACATCAAACTCGGTCTTTGCCATGGCGGGATACTACCTCGCCAGGATCGGTCGCTGGCAGCCATGCTCATCTCGATCCTTCCCCCGGATCCGGGTCCTGCATTGCTGCCAGATCCTCCCGGTGGGCGATGAACTCGTCTGATCCCCCTCGACCCACGTCGATGGGCTTGTCCCTCCCTCAGGTTTTTTTTGCGAATGGCGCTTTCGGCACGCTGCTGATATCAACATCGGATGGCCGTCCTCGATCGATGGCATTGGACACACGCCAGATGGCCAAACCAGGAGATTTGAAATGCGTTCAACGATGGCATTGATTCTTGCGATCCTTCTGTTCACGGCGGGCTGTGCATCGACACCGCCCCCTGCCACCTGCGCGGCGATCGGTGCCGGCCTTGGCGGTGGAGGCGGGGCGGCCTACGGCGCAAGCAACGACCGTCGTCATGACGGGGATTCGATCATGGGTTACGGCGCGCTCGGGATCCTGGTGGGCGGCGCTGCCGGTTACGGGATCTGCTACGCGCTCCAGGATCGCGCAGCCGAGGAGACGACGGCAGCGACGCCTGCCGAGGAGCCCTCCGCCGAACCGGGGCCCGCCCCGGCGCCGATGCCGGCCCCCGTGGTGGCCGCTGATCCCTGCCACGAGACCGTGACGTTCGAAGGCGTCCACTTCGAGTTCGACCGGTCCGAAATCCTGCCAACGGGCCGAACCGTCCTCGACGCGGTTGCCTCGCGATTGGGCGAGTGTCGCGAGACGCGGGTTCGAATTGCAGGGCACACGGATTCGATCGGAACCGATGCCTACAACCAGGGCCTGTCCGAGCGGCGCGCCGCCGCGGTCGCGAACTACCTTGTCGGCCATGGCATCGCGGCCGCGCGTTTGGACGAAGTCGGTCACGGCGAAGGTCGCCCCGTTGCAGACAACGGGACCGATGCGGGGCGGGCTCGCAACCGGCGCGTGGAGCTGGAAGCCCTGCGCTGATCCACATCGGTTGGTCGCTCGAGACGGGTGCCCGGAGAGCCCGATGGAGGGCGGACGAAGGATCCTGGCCCGACCGCTTTGCCCTACCCACGGAAGCGCGCGATGACTCGGGAGCGGTCCGGCGCCCGTTCGAAATCCAATGAGCCACCCGGGCACGCGAGATCGAGCAACCCGAGACATACGCCTTCCCACATGTCGAGATAGGTCGGGTATTCGCGGACCTCAGGCGCAATCGAGTCGAAGATCACCTCGATTTCGTCATCGCGACACATACCCATTCGCGGCTCGCAGAGATCGCGGAAGACCAGGCCCCAGCCTTTGGGGATGACGGTCAGCATCCGTGCCCGGCGCGTTCCCAAGACACGAAGCATCCCGAAGATCAGGGGCTCGAGCATCGGCTTCTCGACAATGGAAGGAACCGCGCGCCGAAAGAGATCGCGGCTCCTCTCGGCTCCAAACTCGGCGACGATCGCCTCGGGCAGGTAGTGGTCATGCTCGAGGGGGATCCATTGGGTGCGCCAGAGGGAGTCGATCAGCTCCCGGGTTGGCTCGGGAACCCGTGCCCAGACCCGTGCACGCGAACCCGGTTCGAATGTCTCCAGCAACTCGAACATGTCGAGCGCGGCACTGACACGGACGGCCGGCGAGCGGGACATGGGCTCTCGTCGGCTGTCCGGAACGGCCCCTGTAGCTGCCCCCTGGCTCGAGCCCGTATCTGGCGCCGAACGCCGCAGTCGCCCCACGGGTTTCTCCCCGTCGAACAGCCTTCGGGTCGACAGCGCGTTTGGGCTCCGCCACCGTAGGCAACCATGGCCGCAAGGTTCCTTCTTCTGGTCGCAGCCCTTTCTTCGGCGGGCTGCGCCACGCCGGTCGGCGTGGACCAGGTCGAACCGCAGAGGCTGCGTCGGGAACTCACGAGCACCATCCTCACCGGCCCGGCGCCGAGCGCTCGCGCCCGTCAGCTTCTCGATCGGCTTTCACTGATCGAAGCCTTCGAAGACACGCCCGAAGAAGCGCTCGAGAGGGTCCGGGTCGGGCTGGGCGGGCCGGATACGGCCGAACGGTTGCTCGGGCTGGCGGAATTGAGCTTCGCCCACGGCGACGCGACGCGAGACCCGATCTGGTACAGGGCCGCTGCTCTGGCTGCCTACGCCTATCTGTTCCCCGAGAAGGATCAGGCGAGGCCAAATCCATTCGACCCTGGTCTTCGTCTTGCTGCCGAACTCTACAACCGCGGCCTGGCCCTGGGGTTTTCGGGTAGGAGCGAGGCTGACTTCTCCTCCGTGCAGAATCGTTGGGAGCTGCCCTACGGGTACATCGCTCTCGAGGTCGACCCCGCCCATCTTGGTTGGTCCGGCTACCGGATGCGAAACGTCGTACCGAGCGCTGAACTGCGGGTGCGGGGCCTGCGCAATCGCTATCGCCGCGTCGGGATCGGTGCCCCGCTCGCGGCCGCGGTGGAGCGGGCCGAGGGGGAGGCCACGGGTCATCGCGTGGGCCCGAAGATGCGGGTCCCCATCACGGCACTCCTTCGCATCGAGGAACCCCGGACTGCCGTGATGACCGGGAAGGTCTCCGCGGCGCTCGAGATCTACGTGATGGACAGCTCGAAAGAGGTCCGAATCGGTGATCGCCGGGTGCCTCTCGAGTACGAGCCGACGACGGCCCTGGCCTTTGGTCTCGAGAATCCTGCCATCTGGAACCTCGAATTCGGAGGGTTCTTCAGCGGCGACTTCACCCCCTTCGAGGACAAGCGGCAGGATGGGTTGGTCCTCCAGCATCCCTACCGTCCCGGCCGCGTTCCGGTCGTTCTCGTTCATGGAACCGCGTCGTCGCCGGGCCGGTGGGCGGAACTCGTGAACGAGTTGCAAGGGGATCCCACCGTTGGCGACCGGATCCAGATCTGGCTTTTCTTCTACAACACCGGCAATCCCATTCTCTATTCGGGAAGCCTGCTCCGGCAGGCGTTGCGCGAAACCGTGTCCGATCTCGATCCGAGCGGTACGGATCCGGCCCTTCAGCACATGCTCGTGATGGGCCATAGCCAGGGTGGTCTGCTGACCAAGCTCCAGGCCGTGAACTCCGACGGTGTCTTCTGGGAGGGCGTCTCGGATCGAGACATTTCCGAACTCGAGCTATCGGATGAGACACGCGAACTCCTGACGCGTGCGATGTTCGTTGAAGCGTTGCCTTTCGTGCGCCGGGTCGTGTACGTCTCGACGCCTCACGGCGGGAGTTACCAGGCGCGCCGCCGAATTGCCGGCTGGCTTGGCAGCTTCATCACCCTTCCTCTCGACCTCTCCCGACGGGTGACCGAGATGATCACGAACAACGAAGATCTGCGGATGCGCCTTCGCCTTGGCCGGATGCCTACGAGTCTCGACAACATGACGCCGGGCAACCGGTTCCTGGTTGCGCTCGGCTCCCTGAAGGAAGCAAGGGGAGTGAGCGCCCATTCGATCGTCTCGGTCACCGGTGACGGCCCGCTCCGGGACCTGAATGATGGCGTCGTGGCCTACGAGAGTGCGCACCTGGAGGATGTGGAATCGGAACTCGTCGTGCGTTCGGGTCACTCGGTGCAGGGACACCCGAAGATGATCGCAGAAGTGAAGCGAATCCTGTACGAGCATTTCGATCTGCTCGAGGCGGAGATCGCAGAGGCGGCAGACTGAGGGCACCCGGAGCTCTCAGCCTGGTGGGCCGGCTCGTGGGGACGGCCTGCCTCGGGGGCGATCCGATGCTCCTCCGGCGTGCTCCGAGCCCGGCAGCCCGGGTGGCGCTCGGGAAATAAAGGCCGTCGAGCCGCGCTACGCTTCTGGCCCGGTTCCCAGGAGGAAAGCGATGCGGGTGTTCGCGCTGATGGTCTGCGGTCTGTTTCTGGTCTTTGCGCGGAGTACACCCCTGGCCGCGCAGACCACCCAACAGGTCATCGCCAAGGCGGCTGCCGAAGCCGAGAAGAAAGCCATCATCGCAACGGCCATGGACCTGACCCAGGAAGAGGCGCAGAGTTTCTGGCCACTCTACGACGAGTTCCAGGACGATCTCGGCGAACTCCACCTGCGCAAGGCCGAGCTGATCCAGATCTACGCAGAGACCTGGCGTTCTCTCGACGATGAAACCGCCCGCGGTCTCCTCGCCGAGTCGCTCGACATCGGCAAGGATCGCTCCAGCTTGCGCAACTCGTACGTAGAGCGCTTCCGCCGGGTCCTGCCGGAGGTGAAGGTGCTGCGGTACTACCAGCTCGAGAACAAGCTCCACGCGACCGTGCAGTTCGGTCTGGCAGAGAAGGTGCCTCTCGCACCGTAGGAACGTGAGCCGAACGGCGGCCTTGCGAACCGATTGGATGCCATACGCTGAATGGCCCCGGACCGCATGGCAGAGCCAATCCCGGGGATCCATCCTCAACATCGGATCGTAGCCAGCACATCCCGTCCGCGTTGGACTACCCTGCCGGCTGATCTTGCATCTGGAGGGATGACGATGAAGAGGATCCTCGGGCTCGCGCTGTTCGCGCTGTTCGTATCGGGAGGCGCTCAGGCTGCCGACAAGCCCAACATCCTGGTGATCTGGGGCGACGATATCGGGCTCAGCAACCTATCTGTGAATACCCGCGGCATGATGGGCTACCGAACGCCCAATATCGATCGGATCGCCAACGAAGGCATGCTATTCACGGATTACTATGGTGATCAGAGCTGTACTGCAGGGCGGTCGTCCTTCATCACGGGCCAGAGCCCTTTTCGTACCGGCCTCACCAAGGTCGGTGTCCCCGGGGCCGAACTCGGCATCCAGGCCAAGGACCCGACGATCGCCGAGTTGTTGAAACCCGCCGGCTATGCCACCGGGCAATTCGGCAAGAATCACCTCGGCGACAAGGATGAGTTCCTACCCACGAACCACGGCTTCGATGAGTTCTACGGCAATCTCTACCACCTGAATGCGGAGGAGGAGCCGGAACACGAAGACTATCCGGATCGCCCTGGATTCCGCGAACGGTATGGCCCGCGTGGCGTGATCCGCTCCTTCGTGGACGGGAAAGTCGAAGACACCGGACCGCTCACGCGCAAGCGCATGGAAACGGTGGACCAGGAGTTCCTGGATGCGGCGCTCGGCTTCATCGATCGAGCTCACGCGGCGGACAAACCCTTTTTCGTCTGGTTCAACTCGACCCGGATGCACTTCCGGACCCATATTCCGGAGAGCATTCGCGGCACCTCCGGCCAGGATTTCTATTCGGACGCGATGGTCGACCACGATCGCCAGGTCGGAGACCTGCTCGTGAAGCTCGATGCGCTGGGCATCGCAGAGAACACGATCGTCGTCTACTCGACCGACAACGGGCCCCACTACAATACCTGGCCCGATGCGGCGAACTCGCCCTTCCGCGGCGAGAAGAATACGAACTGGGAGGGCGGCTACCGTGTGCCGGGCATGGTGCGCTGGCCCGGCAAGATCGCGGCGGGCTCGGTGTCGAACGAGATCATTTCTCATCTCGACTGGGCACCGACACTGATCGCAGCGGCAGGCATCCCTGATATCAAGGGCCGGTTGCTGAAGGGTCATCAGGCTGGCACCAAACAGTTCAGGGCGCATCTCGATGGCTACGATTTCCTGCCTCACCTGACCGGCAAGGCCGAGAAAGGCCCGCGGAAGGAGTTCCTCTACTTCAACGACGACGGACTCCTGGTAGGCACGAGGGTCGGAGATTGGAAACTGGTCTTCGCCGAGCAGCGCGCTCGTCGCTTCGATGTCTGGCGGGAGCCCTTCGTCTTCCTGCGAATTCCGAAGATCTTCCACCTCCGGCGTGACCCCTACGAGAAGGCCGATACGGACTCGAACTCGTACAACGAGTGGTGGACGGATCGGGTGCCGCGGATCTTCGAGGCACAGGACGTGGTGGTTCGGTTCCTCGGCTCGCTGCGTCAGTTCCCGCCGAGCCAGCGCCCCGCATCCTTTACCATCGACCAGATCTTTGGCGACGTCATGCGGCAGCTGGCGCAATGAGCTGGCGGGAGGCCCATGTCCGCACGAGATGAGATTCTTCGGCTTCGCGAGCAGGTCGGCCAGTCCATCGTCGGCCAGGCCGAGATGGTCGAGCGGCTGATCATCGGCTTGCTCGCGAACGGAAACCTCCTGGTCGAGGGCCTGCCGGGCCTGGCCAAGACGCGGGCGGTCAAGGCGCTGGCGGAGAATCTGGAAGCGGATCTTTCGCGCATCCAGTTCACGCCGGATCTTCTTCCGGGCGATGTGACCGGGACGGAGGTGTACTACGCGAGCGAAGGAGGCGGGGGCGAATTCCGGTATCAGCCGGGGCCGATCTTCTCGAACATCGTGCTGGCGGACGAAGTGAATCGAGCGCCGGCAAAGGTGCAGGCAGCGCTGCTCGAAGCGATGGAAGAGCGGCAGGTCACGATCGCCGGAACGACGCATCCGCTGCCGGAACTCTTCATGGTGATGGCGACCCAGAACCCCATCGAACAGGAAGGCACCTACCCGCTGCCCGAAGCCCAGATGGACCGCTTCATGATGCACGTGGAGGTGGGATATCCGGACGAGGCCGCCGAGGCGAAGGTGATCGAGTTGGTGCGAAGGGAGACACGCCAGGCCAGTGCGGACGAGTCGCCTGCCCCCGTTGCCCAAAGCGCCGTCTTCGAGGCCAGGGCTGAGATCGACCAAGTCCAGATCGCCGATCCGATCCTGCAATACATCGTCGACCTGGTCTTCGCGACGCGCTACCCGGACCGCTACTCCGAGCAGCTTGCGGGCTGGGTTTCGCTCGGTGCCAGTCCTCGCGCCGGTATCCACCTGGATCGGGGCTCACGCACCCGGGCCTGGCTCGAGGGGCGGGACTACACGACGCCGGAGGACGTCCGCGCCGTGATGCACGGAGTCTTGCGCCACCGCATCTCTCTATCCTACGAAGCGAGCGCAGACGGCATCACTGCCAACCAGGTGATCGACGAGATCGCGAAACTGGTGGCTGTACCCTGAGGCGAGGGATGGAAGACGGCGCCTACGTAGCGGTCCGCGAACTGGTGAAGCTCCGATACCAGGGCCGGGGCTTCAGCTTCCTGCCTCGTCAGCCCCTCACCAGCCAGCTCGCGGGTCTGCGCGCATCACGGATTCGCGGGCGCGGCCTCGATTTCGATGAGCTACGTGCCTATCTGCCCGGCGACGACATCCGCGACATCGATTGGAAGGTCACCGCGCGCATGCGCAAGCCGCACACGCGCGTCTACACGGAGGAACGCGACCGCAGGACCCTGCTGTTGGTGGATCAGCGCGTGAACATGTTCTTCGGCAGCAAGATCCAGATGAAGTCCGTGACCGCGGCCCATGCCGCGGCCCTCGGTGTGTGGCGGGTATTCTCCCAAGGCGATCGACCGGGCGCGATCGTGTTCAACGATTCCGAGCAAGTCGAGGTTCCGCCCCATCGCAGCAAGGCGCGCGTAATGGCCATCCTGCACGAACTCGAACGCATGAATCGGTTGCTCAGTGCGGACGGCGGCCAGCGTTCCGATCCGGCGCAGTTGAACCGGGTGCTCGAGCGGGCCATCCGACTCGCGAGCCACGATCACCTGGTCGTGCTCGTCAGTGATCTGGACGGGGCCGACGAAGAGACCTCTCGTTTGCTGCGACGTCTCACCCGGCATAACGACGTGCTGGTGCTCCTGGTCTACGACCCGCTCGAACGCGAACTGCCGGATGCATCGTTGCTGGTGGTCAGCGACGGCGATCTGCAACTCGAATTCGACGCGCGGGATCGCCGGTTGCGCAGCGGATTCGCACAGGCCTTCCAGGATACGGTCGATACAGGAAGGAAGGAGCTGCACAGGCGGAACATCCCGATGCTGCCAATCAGCACGGCGGAGCCAGTGGCCGGGCAGCTTCGTGAACTGCTCGGACAGAGGCGCTGAGCGTGGCCGAGTTCGGCAGCGACCGGATGTGGGGGCTGAAGGAGCTCCCGCTTCCGGAGGCCGTTTCCTGGCTTCCGGCGACTCCCGGCTGGCTCGTCGCGGGCGCGATCCTGCTTCTGATCCTCGCCTGGTTTGCCTGGTTGCGCTGGCGTAGCTGGCAGCGAGATCGGTACCGCAGGGAGGCGCTGAGCCGCATCGATGCCATTGGGCGTGGGACGGAGGCATTGGCCGGGCTTCCGCTCGTCCTCCGGGCGACCGCTCTCGCCGCCTTTCCTCGCGATGAAGTGGCAGGCTTGCACGGAGCGATCTGGGTAGAGTGGCTCAACCAGAACGGCGGATGCTTCGAGCCAGCGGACGCCGAATGCCTCGACCTCCTGCCGTACGATCCCAACGCGGTCCGCGAGCTGTCGGCGTCTACCGCATCCCGCCTCGTCGCCGCGAGCCGAGCCTGGGTGAAGGGCCACCATGCTCGCATTTGAGTTGCCCTGGGCCTTCGCGTTGCTGCCGTTGCCGCTACTCGTCATCTGGCTGGCGCCCGAGTTCCATGACGAGAGCGAGGCGGTGCGCGCACCCTTCTTCAAGCGACTCGTCGAGCTGACCGGCAAGCTTCCGACCGCAGGCGCGGTCGTCATCCGCAAGCGAAACTGGCAGAAGCTCTATCACATCATCGGCTGGTTCCTCATCGTGACCGCGCTCGCCCGGCCTGTCTGGGTGGGCGAGCCGATCGTGAAGGAGCTTCCCGCCCGGGATCTGCTGCTGATCGTGGATCTCTCGGGATCGATGGAGGAGAAGGATTTCTCGGGCTCCGATGCGTTGCGCATCACCCGGCTGGAAGCCGTGAAGGAAGTGGTCGCGGGCTTCATTGCCCGCCGTGAAACCGACCGTTTGGGCCTGGCGGTATTCGGCCAGTCGGCGTTCCTTCAGGCACCCTTCACCGACGACCGCGAGGTGGTCGGCTCGCTTCTGGAGGAGATGCAGCCGCGGATGGCCGGTGCCCAGACGATGATCGGTGATGCCATCGGTCTGGCGGTTCGTCTGTTCGAGGCCAGTGAGAAGCAGAACAAGGTCGTGATCCTGCTGACCGACGGCAACGACTCCGGCAGCAAGATGCCCGTGCACCGCGCCGCGGAGATCGCGGGCGAAGAGGGAATTACGATCCACACCATCGCGATGGGCGATCCAGCCACGGTCGGTGAGAAGGCGTTGGATACGGATGCACTCGAGGGTGTCAGCGGGGCTACCGGGGGCCGATCCTTTCTGGCGCTGGATCGCGAGCAGCTCGAGGCTGTCTACGCCGAGCTCGACCAGCTCGAACCAGAGAAGGTCGACACCCAGAGCTACCGACCGAAGCGGGCACTCTACTGGGTTCCGCTAGGGAGCCTGCTGATCTTCGGTGTCGTGTTGTTCAATGCGATGCTGCGCCTGCCCGGTGTGGGAGCGCCAAGTCGTGCTTGATCTGGATTTTCACTTCCTGCGTCCCTGGTGGCTGATCTTCATTCCCTACGCCCTTTGGCTTCATACACGTCTGCGCCGCGCCTACAGCGCGACGCTCCAATGGCAGGGTGCCATCGCGCCGAAGCTGCTCGAGCATCTGACGGTCGCAGGACGGGGGCGCAAGCCGATCCGTCCCTACCAGCTGATGACGCTGCTCACCGTGCTGATGTCTCTCGGCGTTGCCGGTCCGACCTGGAATCGTGAGATCACGCCCTTCACCCAGGACGAGGCTCCGCTCGTGATCGCCATCGAGCTCACCCCCAGTATGTTGGGCACGGACCAACAGCCCACCCGCCTGGAGCGCGCCCGCCACAAGGTGCGCGATCTGCTGAAGCGGCGCCGCGGCGCACGAACGGCGGTGATCGGCTATGCCGGCAGCGCCCACCAGCTGTTGCCCTTTACCGATGATACGGAGCTGCTCGAGGTCTACCTGGAGGCCTTGCATCCGAACCTGATGCCACAGCCGGGCGACGCCCCGACCCAGGCTCTCACCCTGGCCGAGCGACTGCTGGCGGGCGAAAGCGTCGCTGGCACCGTTCTGTTCCTGAGCGACGGGATCGAGCGAAGCGCCGCCGATGCCTTCGGTGGCTTTGCGCAGCGCACGGGCGACCAGGTGATCCTGCTGGCCTTCGGCGGGCCGGAGGGAGGAGAGATCGCGACCGAGGGTCTCGACCTTTCCTCGTTGCCTGCGAGCGACCGGCTTGCACCGCCGGTCGACCACGCGGGTCTCGAGGCCATCGCGACGGCTGTGGGCGGAAGCCTGCTCGAGGCCACCCTGGACGAAGCTGATGTCACGGCCCTGAGCCGCCGAATCCGAACTCATCTGGTGGATACGATCGACAGCGATGAGGCCCTCGCCTGGCACGATGCGGGGTATCCGTTGGCCTGGGCGGTCGCCTTCTGCATGCTGTTCTGGTTCCGGCGTGGATGGACGGTGCAATGGCGGGTATGACGAGGCTTGCCGTGGTGCTGCTCCTGCTCGGGGGGACCGCATGTTCTCCTTCCCTGGATTGGTTCCTGACGCCCGACCAGCAAGGCCGATTGTGGCTCGAGCGAGGTGAGCCGCTGCGGGCCGCCCGAAGCTTCGAGGATCGTCTGTGGAAGGGGCTCGCCTACTATGAAGCCGAGGACATGGCCTCGGCGGCGTCTGCCCTGGCGGTGCTGGATACGGCGCGCGGAGAATTCCAGTACGGCAATGCCCTGGCTCGTCAGGAGCGACTGCCCGAAGCGATCTCTGCCTATCGGCGTGCGTTGGTTCTCCAGCCCGAGTTCCCCGAGGCGGCCTTCAATCTCGACTGGGTCCAGAGCCTGCTCGAACTCGACCAGAAGGAGTACGAGGACGCGGGGGGTACCGGTGGCAAGCTCGAGGCGGACAAGATCGTCTTCGACGAAAAGGGCGCCAAGGGCAAAGGCGAGATGACTTCCGAAGAAGCACGCGCCCAGGGTCTGAGTGAGGCCCAGCTGCGCGAGATGTGGATGCGTCGGGTACAGACGACACCCGCTGATTTCCTGAGGCTCAAGTTCTCCTATCAAGACCAGGTAGAAGATCCGACAGGGAGTGCGCCGTGAAGCGCGTACTCCTGGTCGCGCTCGTCCTCGTTGTCCCGATGTTGGCCGACGCGCAGACGCCTCGCGAGTTGATGAACGAGGGTCGCCTCCGCGTGAGGGTCAGCACGGAACCGGCCCGCCAGGTGGTGATCGGTCAGCAGACCCGCTTCTTCATCGACATCCTGACCGACACCTGGTTCAGCAAGGCCCCCGCCTACCCGGAACTCGTTCTGGAAGGCGCCGTCGCCTTGATGCCCGAGCAGCTCGGCACCAACTTCACCGAGCGCATCGACGGCGTCAGCTTCGCGGCCCAGCGCCGCAGCTACGTGATCTTCCCGCAGCGAGCGGGCAGGCTGGAAATCCCTTCGCTGAAGATCCGGCTCGGAATCGCAGGCGGCGACGGGAAGGCGGGAACACCCTTCACCCTGCGCACGCCACCCCTGCGCTTGAACGTCGTGATCCCGGCCGAGGCGGAAGGGATCCAAGGCCTGGTCACCACTCCGCGCTTCCGCGTGCGCGACGAATGGAGCCGGCCTCTCGACGCGTTGATGGTCGGGGATGCTGTGAAGCGGACGGTGAGGATGAACGCCGATCGTGCTCTTGGAATGTTGCTGCCCGATCTGGTTTTCGAAGTGCCACCGGGCATTGCCGTCTACGCCGACCAACCGCGCACCTCCGATCAGGTCAACCGCGGGCAGTACCAGGGCGAGCGTGTGGAGAGTGTCACCTATGTGCTGCAACGCCCCGGCGAATTCGCATTGCCAGCGATCGAGCTGCATTGGTGGGACCCTGGTTCTGGAGCGCTCCAGACCGAGATCCTCGAGGATCGCGCTTTCGAGGTGACAGGCGAACCGGATCAGGCCAGCCTCGTCGTACCGGCCGATCCCTGGACGCGGTGGCGCGCGGGCTTCGACCGTCTGCAGGCATTCACCAGAGAACACCGCCTGGCGCTCCTGCTGACGATTCTCGGCGTGATCTTCACGGTGCAGCTGGCCCGCACTCGCTTGCCGGGCCTGCTCCTGGGGTGGCGGGCCCGCCGCGAATGGCGCCGCGGTTCGGAAGCCCAGCTCTTTCGTGAGCTGATGCGAAGTGCAGGGCGCGGAGATGGCGATGCCCTCGTTCGAGACTTCTGGCGATGGCGTGACCGTCTGGCGATCGAGCTGCCGTCTCTGAATCATCAGACTGCCCGCCGGGCAGCCGAGGCCTCGGGCTTCGCGGAATGCTGGGCCCAGTTGGAGCACGGCCGCTACAGCGTAGCCGTGCCATCGTCCGGCTCGGTGGATCTCCGCCCTGCATTGCACGCCTTTCGCGCCGCCGTACTCACCGCGCCGCGCTCGCAGGTCGCACCCTCCGTCTTCTCAGGGCTGAACCCGCGCAGTCAGCGCGAATAGGGCTCGGGCACGGCCACCTTCACGCTCTGGCCTCTGAAGAAGTGGGCCTCGAACTCGACACCATTCGCCACCGCCAGCTCCTTGGCCGACCAGGTCGAACCCGTGCGCTTCGCGAGGCTGCTGGCGGTTTCCTGACTGCGCGACGTGCGCACGCGCAGGCGCGATTCGCGGATCGACCCACGCTCGCTGGACCGTAGCGCCCGAAAGCTGCGACTGGTCTTCTCGAAGATTGGCTCGAGGGATTTCGCGTCCCTCTCCGAACTCTGTCCGACGATTGCAAAGACATCTCCACGGAAGCCGATCAATGTGATGTCCGCGTTGTGTCCGCCCGATGCATGCTGGGTTCGCGCGGCCGGGAGCCCCCGGATCTTGCTGCGTTCGAACACGACGCCTTTCTGCTCTTTCGCGGCCTTTGCCAGCGCTGCATCGAGGGTCGTGTCCGCGGCGACCAGCCGCAGGGCCACGGCCGCGTCCTTCTCAGGATTCACGGCGCCTGCTGCCTCGGGCGTATTTACGGTCTCCCAGCCTTCGGGAAAGTCGATCGCCAGATCGAGGCCCGGATGCAGGAAGAGACTCTCCCGAAACACGCCCTGTGCCGGGTCGGCGCCGACCAACAGCCCATCGAGCTTGGCGAACAACTCCGCCGCCGTGTGTGCCAGAGGAGCGCCCGTTCCCCTCGTCAATGTCTTCGCCCTCGCTCCCGTCTTCGCCACGCGGTCTTCTGTCATCGGATGGTTGTTCAGGAAGTGGAAATGGCTTTCATCGACCCCCAGCAACTCGATGTCGCGCCCGAGGGTATGCAGGAAGCGCGGCAGGCCCGCCGGGTCGTAGCCTGCCAGGGCGGCCAGGGTCTGGCCGATCTCGTCGGCCCTGGTTTCCTGCACCCGTCCGAAGGGGGCGAGCACCAGGCCCTTGGTGACGAGCTGTCCGGTTCCCTTTACGACATCGCGCAACAGCGGGCTCACCAGGCCAACGGCCATTCCGGTGATGGCGCTGGCCAGGGTGACGGGCGCCGTCAGCACGGCGGCTCCCACCTGCTTTGCACTATGGCGTGCCGTCACATGTCCGATCTCGTGACCGATCACCCCGGCGAGCTCGTCTTCGGAGTTGATCAGGGCGAGCAGCCCCCGGGTCACATAGACATGGCCTCCCGGCAGGGCGAAGGCGTTCGGCTCCTCCGAATCCGCAATCTTGAAACTCCAGGGCCCTTCCGGCCGCGAGGAGACCGCGGTGAGTCGCTCGCCGATCCTGCGCACATAGGCGAGCGGGATCGGATCCGTGACCAGCCCCATGCTCTTCTCGGCCTTCTCCGCCTCCTGATCGCCGATGGCGCTCTCTCGAGAAGTGCTGAGGCAGCCGGCCCAGCAGAGCATTGCAAGCAAGAGGATGAGAACGATCCGGGGCTTCACTCGAGGGCACTCCTGATGAGGGGGTAGCGCAGTGTACGCTTCCCCCTCGCGATTGCAGCCACGTATGCTTGAATCACCGGATGCGACTCATACGTATCCTGATCGGCGCAGCGGTTGCGCTCGCGATTCTTTGGGGTGGCGCTGCAGTATGGTTCGATGGCCCCACGTCCCGGCCGGCCGCGGGCGGGCTCGCCCTGGGCTTCGTCGTGCTGTCGCTCGGCCTGCTGCTCCGTGTCCGGCCTGCCGTGCGCGGCCTCGCTGGCTTCGGGCTGCTCTTCCTGCTGGTCCTTTTCTGGTGGGGCTCACTCGAGCCCAGCAACGATCGGGTCTGGACCGCCGATGTGGCGCACCCGGCCACTGTGAGTTTCGACGGCGATCGGGCGACGATCCAGAACGTCCGCAACTTTCGTTTCCGCAGTGAGACGGACTTCGATCCGGTCTGGGAGGAGCGCACGATCGACCTCTCCAAGGTCACGGGGATCGACTTCTACCTGATCTATTGGGGCTCACCGCTGATCGCTCATACTATCGTCAGCTGGACCTTCGAAGACGGACCGCCTCTGGCGATTTCCATCGAGACCCGCAAGGAAGCCGACGAGAGCTACTCTGCCGTGCTCGGGTTCTTCCGCCAGTTCGAGCTCTACTACGTCGTGGCCGACGAGCGAGACGTGATCGGCCTTCGTACCCACCATCGGGGGGAGGATGTGTACCTGTATCGGCTCCAGACGTCGGCGAAAGCCGCGCGCGCACTGCTCGTCGATTATCTGGAGACGATCGATCGCCTTGCTCAGCAGCCGCGCTGGTACAACGCGGCAAGCCACAACTGCACCACGACCATCCGTCGCCATGTCCAACATCTGGCGGCAGACAGGCCGTTCGACTGGCGCATCCTCGTGAACGGCCGCCTCGACGAGCTCGGCTACGAGCGGGGCACCGTCGATACGAGCCTTCCCTTCGACGAGCTTCGACGTGTCAGTGCGATTTCCGCCCGGGCCCAGACTTCGCCGATCGACGCCGGCTTCTCCGCCAGGATTCGCGACGGCCTACCGGGCGGCCGGTAGGGGAGGTTCTTCTCATGGTTTCGGCTCTGGGGATGCGCCCAGGGAGACGAGCCGTGCGAGCAACACCGCCGGGTAGAAGGTTCCGATCAGCGCTCCGAGGGTGGCCAGGCTTTCGGCGATGGGCGTGGCGGGCCGGATCTCGCCGAAGCCGGTCGTCGTGAGCGTCATGAAGCCGAAGTAGGTGTGGCCGAGGCTGCCCCCCGAGACGCCGCCGGGGAAATAGATCGCACCCGGATGGAACAACTCCACGAGGCGGAACGATGCGCCCAGGGAGAAGCCCAACATCAAGTAGGCAGCGAGGGAAGCGAACAAGACCTCGCGTGTGACGTTGCGCTCACGCGCAAGCCAGTTGACCAGGGCCCCCGTTGCGACCAGGAAGAACCCGACCTCTCCGACCAGTCCCATGCGTGCAACAGGGTTGCCCGACTCTCCGGGCCAGAGGCCGCCTAGCATGGCAATTCCGCCAAGTCCCCATGCGATCCAGGCAACGATCCCTCGGCTCCCCGTGGCGTAGAGGGCGCCGAGCAACTGTACGAAGAGCAGTGCTCCGAGCCCGAAGCCCCCGAAGGGGCTTGCCTGGATCAAGGGCATGCTGAGTAGCGTCCCGACCAGCAGCAGCGCTAGCAGCCGGTAGCGGCCGCCGAATCGCTCGCCCGCGGCGGGCGCCGGTGCGAAGACGCGCGTGTTTCCTTGCGTTGCCAGCTCGACGATGCGTGCCACGATGACCGCCGGGTAGAGGATGCCGAGCACCGCTTCGAGGGATACCAGCGTCTGGGCAAGCGGGTGCACGGGGGTGACGTCGCCGTAGCCCAGGGTCGTGATCGTGACGAGGCTGAAGTACAGAAGCCGGCCGAAATCCCGCGCCTCTCCCGCATCCTCACCTAGCGAGAACGCGCCGGGCAAGACGCGCTCGATTCCCGCGTAGATCGCGGCAAAGGTGATGGCGGCCAGCAGGTAGGCACAGATCGAGCCCACCACCACGTCCTTGTCCGCGTGTTCTGCATGCACCGCCCGGTCGATCACTGCCCAGGTTGCCACCAGGAACAGCGGGATGTGATACCAGGAGCCAGCGGCTGCGGCCCAGCGCTCCTCGAAGCCGAGAAGGCCAACGAGGATCGGCGCCACGAGCAGTACGGCCAGCGCTCGCGGAATGCGTCGCGGGTCGAGCGCCCAGACGAGAGCGCCGATGAAGACGAGCCCTAGCGGGCCCATCACGGCGTCTTCGAGAGCCGTACCGTTTACCGTCGCATGGCCCACCAACAAGGCGAGCAGCGAAGCGCCGAGCAGCCGCCACCGCCAGGCCCCGAGAGGTCCGGCTGTCGGCCCCGCAGCTTTGTCGGAAAGCGCTACGGGATCAGCCCGTCGTTCTCGAGCCGCTTGCCCGCCGCTTCCACGATACCTTGGATCATCCCGTCCACCTGCGAGGGGTTCAGTGTCTCGCTCACGCCGCTCCAGAGGAGCTTGCCTTTGGCCACGTTGTACAGGCTGGTCTCCACCTTGACGTAGGTGTCTCTTCGGTAGTAACCCGGGTCGTAGATGGGGACGCCCACGCGGCCGTAGTGGCCGTAGTAGCCGCCCGCGTAGTAGCTGGTCGTGCCAGGAACGTAGGTTTCCCTCTCGTTGACGTTGACCAGCCGCACGGTGACGGCGCCATCCATCCCGTGCTCCTCCAGTGCCGCCCGCATCCGGTCCACATTCCCCCGATCCTCCTGGCTCACAAGGGAGTACGCCGGCATCACATTGGAGCGGCTCATCGAGGCGACGAGTGCGTCCTCTACGATGCGCTGCTGCGACTCCCTGCTCACGATCGCGATGGCGACCACGTGCTCGAACTGGAGATCCGAGGCCTTCAGGTCCGATGCCTTCCAGCTCTCCAGCATACGGGTCGTCGAGCAGCCGAGGGTCAGCAGGAGACCTAGAAACAGGGCGATGACTGAGGTCGGGGTGCGCACGTGAAATCCTCCTGGCCCGCAGTGTAGGCGCGTCCGGGCTGGTTCGCCCTGCCGGCTCCTCCGTGGGCTCCAACGCGGGAGCCTGGGGTCTTGACCAGCCTGCGAAGTGCGTTGCCGCATGGCTTCGGAGGCCGATTCTCTGGAGCTATGGCTGCAGCGCGGCCTCGAGTTTTCCGGCCGCGGCATCGATGAAGCTGGCCAGGGCCACGTTCGGGTTGTTGTAGGGGTTCTTGGCGTCGCTCGTGTAGATGTTGACGGCACGGGTCGAGGCGTAGTTCTCCCTGAAGGACGTGACGAGTTCTCCTGACGCGTCCTTCAGCTCGAAATCGACCGTCATTCGAACGGCCGTACCGGTCGTCGGGCCGCCAAAGATCGTGTACGCGCCCAGGGTGAAGAAACTCAAGGCCACGTGGAATGGGATGAACGTCGGTACCCAGTTCTTCTCGAAACGGAACCGGCGAACCGTGCCCGAGAGCGTGTAGCCTTCGAAATCGGAGGCACCGCGCTCGGCCTCGCCGACCGTCGCGAAGATGTTCGATTGATCGAGACCGGCAATCAGGAGCTCTCTCCACTTTGCCCGATCGTGAAAGGTCGTCAGGGTGTCCTCGTCGAACTCGAATCGCTCCACGAGAAGCGCCGCCTCGCTCGCTCGCTCGTGCTTCGGGATCGGGAGGACGCCCGTCTGACGGGACAGGGCGAACGAGGTGCAGCCGGCGAGCGGAAGGCTCAGGCACAGAAGAATCGAGATGAAGCGTCGGATGATCCTGGGTCCTCCCGGGGACAGCAGGCTGGCGACCCTGCCACTCCGATTGGGGGTGAGCACTTCCGCGGTACGGCTATCCTAGGGGTCTGTAGAGAGTTCTCAATTCGGGTTCCATCCCGTGACGCACATGGGTCGAGGAGCGAGGTACTTTGAGTCAAGATGATCTGAAAAAGGCGGTTCGAAAGCTCGAGCAAGAGCTGCACCAGACCGAGGACCTCGATCCCGACCTCCGGGCTCGTCTGGCGGAGGTGGGGCGCGAAATCGATGAGGCGCTTGGCGAAGAGTTTTCCGGCGGCGACGGGCTGGGAGAGAAGCTCCGGGATCTGTTGCTCGCCCTCGAGACGAGCCATCCGACCCTTACGACCACCGTGGACGCGATCACGCGGCAGCTGAGTCGCCTCGGCATCTAGGCTGGGGCCAGGCGAGAAGGCGCCCCCGGTTTCTGTCAGGGACGTTCCGAGGGTCGCCTAACTTGCGATCAGCAAGCGGAGGCGGTTGCCGACCCGCTCGGCGTAGTCAGCCAGGTCCGCGATCCACAGGATCGTCTGGTGCCAATAGACGGTGCTGATTCCGAGTTCGTCTTCCATGGCGAAGAGCGTGCGCGCGGCACGGTCCTGCAAAACGTCGGTGTCGGTTTCGATGCGGCCGAGCTCGCCGATCATCTCTTCGACCCGCGCCACCTCCCGGTCACCGAAGCCGGTCTCGACCAGTTCGTCGAGTTCGTCGATGATCCGTTGGCCCTGCTCGCAGGCCGCCACGACCCGCGTGGCCAGCTCGCGGAAGGGTCCGGCAAGCGCTTCGGGGAGATGCATGTTTCGCTGATCCGCCAGCTCGGCGATATCCTGGGTGACGTCGGCGATCGAATCCTGCTGGTCGAGGATGTCGAGCATGTCCCGTCGCTCCATGGCCATCATCAGGCGGCGGGGCATATGACTGCGGATCTCGTGCTTGATGTCATCTGCCTCGTGTTCGAGCCGGTCGATCTCGGCACGGCAACGGCGAACGGCTTCCTGGTCACCGGACGCCATGGCCTCCACGAGCGGTACGATCTGTCGGGCGCAGGCGACAGCAGCCTCCATATGCTTCTGCATCGGGCCAATCGGCGAGCGGCCCACGAGTTTGTCGATCCAGGACACGTCGCCTCCTTACGGGCTCAGCAAGCCCTTGAAGAAATAGAAGAAGAAGATGGCCAGCCCGGCGGCGATCGGCAGGGTCGCCACCCACGACACGACGATGTGTCCGACGATGCGCATATCGATGGCGCCGATGCCACGAGCCAGGCCGACACCCAACACAGCCCCCACGAGGGTGTGTGTGGTCGAGACCGGAATGCCCAAACGCGAGGCCAGGACGATGGTGGTCGCGGCCGCCAGCTCTGCCGCGAAACCGCGGCTGGGCGTGAGCTCGGTGATCTTCTTGCCCACCGTCTCCATGACCTTGTAGCCCCAGGTTGCCAACCCGAGCACGATTCCGAGGCCGCCGATGGCCAACATCCAGGGCTGCACCGGGGCCTTCCGGGCAACTTCGGTGGCGCCATCGAGCGAGCTGACGACGGCCGCCAGAGGGCCGATGGCGTTGGCGACGTCGTTGGAGCCGTGGGCAAACGCGACCGCACAAGCCGTGAGGATCTGAAGGACGACGAATACCTTTTCCGTCTGGCTGAACCGGTCCTCGGCGTTCCCCGGACGGTTCTGGACCCGCCGCAGCACCACGGTGCCAAACGCCATTCCCACCAGGCCAAGGACGACGGACGCGCCGATCGCCTGGGGAAGATCGAGGTCGAGGCTGAGATTCTTCAGGCCCTTGAACAGGGTGACGAGGCCGATGATGAAGAACACGTAGAAGAAGAAGAACGGGCCGACACGCCGAACTTGACTTGCGGGATCTTCGCGGTCGAGGACGAGGGCCCGGAGAATCTGGAAGGTGAAGAAAGCCAGAACGCCGGAGAGCAGCGGCGAGGTCAGCCAGCTCGCGACGATTTGTCCGACCTTTCCCCAATTCACGGCCTCGGGCCCGATGGCAACGGTGCCGAAGCCGACGATCGCGCCGACGATGGAATGGGTGGTCGAGACGGGCAGTCCGAGCCGGGTTGCGCCGAGCAGCAGGGTTCCCGCCGAGGCGAGGGCGGCCAACATGCCATAACGGAGGTGATCGCTCGAGATCAGATCCAGATCGAGCATTCCCTTGCGGACCGTGTCGGTGACATGCCCGCCGGCCAGGAACGCGCCGCTGAACTCGAGCACACCGGCGACCACGATGGCACCGGCAATTGTCAACGCGCCCGAGCCGACGCTCGTGCCCATGGCATTGGCCACGTCGTTGGCGCCGATCGCCCACGCCATGTAGAGCGCAAGCGTGCCGGCCAGCAGGATTTCCGGCGCGATTCCGAACGGCAAGGACGGCTCCTCCCCAGATGGGCGGCGCCAATTGTGACCAGCTTTCCTGGAGATGTCACCCGGCGCGAACGAGTACGAGTCGGCGCGAACTAGGCTGTGGCAATGCGGGTCAGCGCGCGCTCGAACAGACCGAGGGTCTGGTGGTGGAGCAGGTCTCCAATCTCCTTCGGCGCCTTCCCGGCGAAGGCGCGCGCATGACTGCCCTCCAGGATGATGCCGAGCTTGTAGCAGGCCAGGACTTCGTACCAGACGATGCCATCGAGGCAGCGATCCGTGCCCTGGCGGTATTGCGCGATCAGCTCGTCGGCGCTCGGGAACCCCTCCCAAGGCTGGACGCTGACGACCCCACTTGCGAGTTGCCCCGGGTCTGGCCAGGTGGCGAGCATCCAACCCAGATCGAGCAGCGGATCACCGACGGTGGAGAGCTCCCAATCGACGATGGCCAGAAGCTCCGGGCCCTCCAGCTCGAAGAGCACATTGGCCAGATGGTAGTCGCCGTGCAAGATGCCGGGCCTCCAATCGGTGGGCTTGTGGCGTTCGAGCCAGTCGGCGACCCGTTCGACCCCAGGGATTTCCGGGCCCGGGTATCCGGGAAGCTCCGCGTAGCTCGCGAGTTGTTGCTGCCAACGCGGAACCTGCCGCTCGATGAAACCTTCCGGTCGCCCGAAGCCCTCGAGCCCGACCTTCACGAAATCAATCCGGCCGAGGGCCGCAATGCCATCCACCATCGACAGGCCCATTCGATGGCGGATGGCCGCACTCTCCGCGTGAAGCGCGGGCAGGCCCGCTGGCGCCTGAAAGCCGTCGATCGGTTCCATCAAGTAGAAGGCTGCGCCGAGGACATCCTCCTCGGAGCACGCCGCGATCAACGCCGGATGGGGGACCTCCGAGCCCGCGAGTGCTCCCAGCACGCGGGCTTCCCGGCGCATCGTCTCATCGCTGTTCCGGCGCTTGTGAAGCGGGGGCCGCCGCAGCACGAAGGCGTCGTTTCCGCGGCGGAAGCGCAGCAGGATGTTCTGGGTTCCGCCGCCCAGGGCTTCCACGTCTTCGATCGGCCCCGATGCGAGTCCCTGCGCGTCCATCCAGGCACGCAGCACCTCGAGATCGACTCCGGGAATGGCTGCGGGCTGGTTCAAGCTGGGTGCCTCCTTGGCGGGGGTGACTTCCTCGCCGAGACGCAACATCCAGCATCGCGCCGCTTGCTTCAAGCTCTGGCATCCGAGCCATCGAGTTGAACTGGCCCCGCGGGGGTGCAGTTCTTCGGTTGATCCCGAACCCGCGGGAGCGCTTCTGATGCGGTCGCTTTCCCGTGGCGGCTTCCATTTTTTTGGCGCGATAGACTGCCGGTCGGGAGGAGTCATGGGAATCGAAGTCAACGGCATCGCACATTTCCAGCTGACGGTGAAGGATCCTGACCGCTGCATTCCATTCTGGGAATCGCTCTGTCACTTCCTGGAGATGAAGACGCTGTTCAAGGGCGAAGACGTCGTCTATTGCATCGGAAGCCGCACGGGCATCCTGGTGCGAGGCGCGCCGCCGGAGAAACGCGACGTGGCCTTCGATCAGGACCGTCCCGGTCTTCATCACCTGTGCTTCCGCGCACGGCAGCGCGAAGACGTGGATGCCATCTTCGCCTTCGTTCAGGGCGAACTCTCCGCGAAGATCGTTCACGGACCGGAAGAGAGCGGATTTGCTCCGGGCTACTATTCGATCCTGTTCGAGGATCCGGATGGAATTCGGGTCGAGGTGAACTTTGTTCCGGGCAAGGGGCACCTCGGCAGTGACGGGCGGTCCAAAGGAGGCGGGGAAGGCGTGGCGAGCGAGCATGGAAATGAAGGAACGGATTCGTGAGCACACCATGACGGACGATCCCATCGAGAAAGTCGAGAGCGGCGAAGCCTGGATCGAGTTCTGCGACTTGCTCAAGAAGGCCGGCGACGTTCTGCAACGGGACGATCTTCGCGCTTCTACCTTCGATCGCGGGGAAGGCCTTCGGTACCTGAGTCGGCTGCTCCGAGCCGGGCTGGTGTCCTTTGCGGAAGGCACGGGCCCCCGTCACCCGGAGTTCCGGGCGCTTCCTGAGCTCGTGAAGATGGGGCTCGACAACCCGGACAACTACTACCTCTCTGCGTCGGTGAACGGCCGTCACCGCTACCGCATCCGCGGCCAACGAGGAACGATCCACTATCTGGGCTTCGCTGCCCAGAACCAGAACTTCGCGAAACGCGATCGCATCACCGGCGGGGTCGGCCATCTGAACGATTCCGAGCTGAAGCTGGACGAGGACGGCCGCTTCGAGATTCTCGCTTCCCAGGAGCCGCCGGAAGATGCCGGCGTAGGGTGGTTGCAGATGGGGCCGGATACGACCCAGGTTCTCGTCCGGCAGACCTTCCTCGATCGGGCGAGGGAAAGACCGGTCGCGTTGGAGATCGAGTGCCTGGACGAGGACGAGCCTCCGGCGCCCCTCGACCCGAGCCGTGTGCCGGGCCAGTTGATGGGTTCTGCACTGTACGCGATGGGCTGCGCCCAATGGTTTGCGGATTGGGTCGTCGGGTTCCTGGAGAAGGCGCCGGTGAATGCCTTTCATCTGCCGGACAAGGAAAACCACCGCTTCGTCGGTGGGGATCCGAACATCGTGATCCCACTGGGCTATTGGCGCCTGGGCCCGGACGAGGCGCTCGTCATCGAGGCGCCGGTACCGGCCTGCCACTACTGGAATTTCCAGCTCGGCAACGTCTGGGCCGAATCCCTCGACCACCAGAACCGCCGGGTGCATCTGAACAGCGGCGACGCGGTGGTAGAGGACGACGGTCGCGTCGAGATCGTCGTAGCGGCAGAGGATCCCGGCCACCCGAACTGGATCGACACTGCGGGCCATGACCACGGGATCATGGGCTTCCGATGGGTGCTGGCGGATGCGCACCCGATCCCGACGACGCGTGTCGTCGCTCTCGACAGTCTGAGGAAGGGATGATGGCCCGTCTCGAGTTCTTCTTCGACTACGGCAGCCCGTACAGCTACATGGCGGATACGCAGCTCCCCGGGCTGAAGGAGCGCGCCGCTTGTGAGCTGGTCTATCGTCCGATGTTGTTAGGCGGGGTGTTCAAGGCGACTGGCAACCAATCGCCAGCCATGGAGCCGATCGAGGCCAAGCGCAACTACGGGCGGGTAGAGATGCACCGCTTCGTGGCTCACTACGGCATCCCGTTCGAGGCGAACCCAGCCTTCCCGATCAATACTCTGCTGCTGATGCGCACGGCGCAGGCTGCGATGGCTGCTGGGGTGTTCCCGGCTTTTCATGGGGCGGTCTATCCGGCTTTCTGGGCAGGCCGGGTGGATCTCGGCCAACCTGAAGAAATCGTCCGGGTCGCGAACGGCGCCGGATTGGACGGGGCGGCCCTGCTGGCCGCCGCCGCGGATCCGGAGGTCAAGGCTTCCCTCCGAGCGACCACCGAGGAGGCGATCGAGCGAGGGGCCTTCGGGGCACCCACGTTCTTCGTCGGAGACGAGATGTTCTTCGGCGCGGATCGCCTGCCTTTCGTGGAGGCCGCTCTTCGGGCCTAGGCCAGGCTGCGGTCGATTGCGCCGGTAGCCGGTGCGCAAACGACGTTCCATTCCCTCCACGTTTCGGGGCAGTTGCAAACCCGTTACCCTCGCGCCGTCTCTCCGAAGCCCTCCATCGCGGCCTCGGAACCCGGAGGATTGATGGCGACGGAGCTTTCCCCCGCGCTTCGCGAGCAGATCGAGAACACGATTCGCGGCCTGACCATCGATGCGGTGGCGGCAGCCGGGATCGGGCATCTGGGTGCGGCCATGGGCCTCGCCAGGCCCGTATTCCAGCTTTGGGATCGGCATCTGCGCTTCGATCCCCAGGATCCGGATTGGCCGCTGCGCGATCGCTTCGTGCTCTCCGGTGGCCACGCCTCGATGTTGCTCTACTCGCTCCTGCACTTGTTCGGCTTCGAGCTTCCTTTCGAGGAGATCAAGAACTTCCGCAAGCTCGGCTCGATGACGCCGGGCCACCCGGAATATGGAGATACGCCGGGCGTCGAGGTGACCACAGGTCCCCTCGGCCAGGGGCTCGCCAACGCGGTAGGGATGGCGATCGCCGGGCGTGCGACCCGTTCCCGCTACGGCGTCGGTAGCGAGGGGCCTGGGCAGCACGTCGTGGTGGCCGTGGCCGGCGACGGCGACATGATGGAGGGCATCTCCTACGAGGCGTCTTCCCTGGCCGGGCACCTCGGGCTCGGCAACCTCGTCGTCCTCTACGACGACAACCAGGTCACGATCGATGGCCCCACGGACATCACGTTCACCGAGAACGTACGCGGGCGCTTCGAGGCCCAGGGTTGGCATGTCCAGGAGGTCGATGGCGAGGATGTCGACGCCTTCGACGTCGCCTTCGAGGCGGCGCGGAGCGAGTCTGGACGGCCCTCCCTGTTGATCACCCGCACGGTCATCGGCCATGGCAGCCCGAACTGGGCCGGCCTCTCCAAGGCCCACGGGGGTCCGTTCAAGGACGGCGAAGATCGCCTGACGAAGGAGAATCTGGGGATTCCCCTGGAGCCGACCTTCCACGTGGCTTCGGAAGTGCGCGCGTACATGGACGAGCGAGCGAAGGCGAAGACGGAGGCAAGGCGCGAGGCCGACGTGGGTTTCGAGGCCTGGCAGGCCAGTCATCCGGAGCGTTTCGCCGCCTGGCAGGCAGCTCGCGAGCGCAAGCTGCCCGAAGACTTCGAGGCCCGCCTTCTCGAGGGGTTCGAGGGCGAGACCAATGCCACGCGGGTTCACTCCGGTGCGGTGATCCAACGCCTCGTCGAGGCCGCGCCGATCTGGCTCGGAGGCTCCGCCGATCTCGCGGGTTCGAACAACACGACCATCAAGGATTCGGGTTTCGTCGGGCAGGGCGAGGATCCCTTTGCCGGTGCCAACCTCCACTTCGGTGTGCGCGAGCACGCCATGGGCGCGATCACCAACGGAATCGCCTTGGATGGCACGTTCCTGCCGTTTTCTGGGACCTTCATGGTCTTCAGCGACTACATGCGCCCCTCGGTGCGTCTGGCGGCGTTGATGGGCATCCCCTCGACGTTCGTGTTCACCCACGATTCGATCTTCGTTGGTGAGGACGGGCCGACCCACCAGCCAGTCGAGCATGTGGACGCCCTTCGGTCGATTCCCGGGCTCACGGTCTTTCGTCCGGCCGATGGCATCGAGGTCGCGATGGCCTGGGCCTACCAGGCTCGCAATGCGAGTGGCCCCATGGCGCTGGCCTTGTCCCGCCAGAAGGTCGCGGCGCTGAAGCGTGAGGCGCCTTTCGAGCCCCGCGACGTCTGGAAGGGTGGCTACGTCGTTCGTGAGCCCGAAGCAGGGCTCGACCTGGTCTTGCTGGCCTCCGGTTCAGAGGTCGCGCTGGCAAGCGAGGCGGCTTCGATGCTCGGTACGGATGGCATCCGAGCGCGGGTCGTTTCCATCCCTTGTGCCGAGCTCCTTGCCGAGCAGGACGATGCCTATCAGGACCGCCTGGTTCCCGAGGACGTTCCGGTGGTCGCCGTCGAGGCGGGAATCGGCGAAGGCTTGCGCCGTTGGGTCGGCCGACGGGGCCTCGTGCACGGCATGAAGGGCTTCGGCAAGTCCGCCTCCTACCAGGCGCTCGAGGAGCATTTTGGATTCACCGCGCCGAAGCTGGTTGCGGCGGTCCGGGAGCACCTGAACCGCTGAAGGGCCAGCAGTGATGATCGAACCCGGGATCCTGTGGCAAGTTGGATGGGGCGCCGTAGCCGCCCTCGTCGGCGGTTGGCTGGTCGTTTCTTTTCTGCCAGCCGGCCGCGCGAAGGCGCTACTCGCGCGACTGACAGCGGTGGCCATGTACGTGGCCTTCCTATGCCTGTTCACGACGGGCTTCGTGCGGGCCGAGGGGATGGTCGGCACGATCGGCTTCGGCTTCCTGGTCGGCTTGTTTCTCGCCGGGCTGCTGGTGAGCCTCTGGAAGGGAGCCCGTGAACTCCTGGGCGGAGACGGGAGCGGCGAGCACGCTGTCCACTGACCGCGCGCCCGCCGCCTGATCAGGGAATCGGTACCGCCGTCAGGGTGACGAGGGCCTTGTGTCCGTCGCCGCCGATGTCGCGGGAACCCGCGCCCGGGTAGCTGCCCGCCGTGAAGTTGTTGTCGATCGTGTCGTTCTTCCCGAATCGGATCGCCACCTCGTCGCCGGTGATCGCTGGGAAGACCTCGTTCGAGTCCGAGTGGGCTCTCATGTCGAACCGGAAGTTGAGCTGGATGGCGGCGTTTCCGGTTCCGACCAGCTGGGTGGCGTTGGAGCCGCTGAACTCGACGTTGGAGTCGAAGGCGCTCCCCGACACGGGATGATGAAGCGACGTCACGTTGGGATTGAAGTCGAAAGTCCCTTGCGGGATGCCATCCACGAGGATCTGGCCTTGCACCGCTGACTGGAACTGGGCGGTGCCTCCGCCGTCCCCGAAGACGTTGCTCTCGTCGTAGATCGTATACGCCCCCAGGATCGAGTGATCGATGTCGAGGGTCCACTGCTCACCGACGACACCGACGATGTCGAAGTTCACCCGGTACTCGTTCTGCGCCCGCCAGGTCTGATCGTTGAGGGTGCAGCCAGAATCGGCGCCGAGCATGCCCTTGAGGTTGGCCTTGACCGTGTTGCCAAGGGCCAGGGCCGATACGCGTCGGCGGAATTCGCCGATCCAGCACCCGCCGTCGTGATAGCCCTCGACCAGGATGCTCTGATCGGTCACGGAGACGTTCTGGATTCCGCTGGTGGGAACGACCACGAGGTCGGCGAAGACACCGAGGAATGTCCCCATGCGGGAGATCTCGACCGTCGCGATGTCCATCCCGAGGAGGGACGGGAAGGGGAAGGCCCCGAGCGCATCGCCTAGCGTGTCGGCCATGAGCGGGAAGATCGCCTGCATGGTGGCGACGAGCGGGCCTTCATTCGTACCGACTTCGTTGGTTACGATCGTCACGTCGATCGACGCGCCCGGCGGTACGACGGCGAGGAAGGAGAGACCACCTCCTGCCAGATCCAGATTGATGCCCAGATTTACATCGACCTGCATCGAGACCGGGATGTCTCCACTCGGCGCATGGACGAGGTCGATCTGCAAGGCGGAGAGTGCGAGTTCAGCAAGCTCGCCGCCCGGGCCCGGGTTTCCGGTGAAGACCGGCGCCATCTGCGGGCGCAAATGGATTTCGAAGGGGTCGGTCCCGGGGTAGATGCCGAGCAACTCGGGGACGAAGGCCGCCATGGTCGTGGTGGTGAGGGGCAGGATGAAGCCACCGAGATCGATTTCCGTCAGGTCGGCAATCATCAGACCGCCTTCGATCTGGGCTTTCAGCAGCTGGTTCATGGCCGTGCTGGAAATGCCGAAGGCCATGCCGTAGGGCAGGCCGCCCACCGGCGTGGTGGCAGCGAAGGTCGGGAAGGTCTCGGTGAGGCCGAGAGAGCCCGGTAGGTCCGGGGCTTCCGCGTGGAAGTCGCCCTGAGAGATGTCCGCATCGACGATGAGCGTTAGGCCATCGACGTCCTCGTTGATCTGGTCGATCGGGGCGTTGAAGGTGCCGCCGAGGCCCGCTCCGAGGGGGCCGGCGATGTCGATGCCGGCAAGCGCGGTCTGGATGGCTTCGGCAAGCGGCGAATCCTGCGGCCCGACGCCGTCCGGATCCCCGAGGCTCGTCTCGAAGCCGTCCTGGACGAGAGTCTGAAGCTGGCTCGGTCCCATGATCAGGTTCACGATGTCGCCGATGATCGGGTCGTTGCAGATGCCCGAGACGAATTGCGAGTTGAAGCCGCTGAGCACGACTCCCGTGGGCGTGACCAGGTTGACATCGACCTGCGACGGGGTGCCGGCCAGTGGCTGCAAATCGTAGCCGCCCGTGATGTCGGTCGTGGCGGAGGAGATTTCGAGGGTGCAGGAGCCCAGGAATCCCAACTCGAGATCCAGCTCGACGAAGAAATCGTCGATCGTGATCGTCAAGTCGATCTGGTCCGTGACGGAGGCCGCTGTCATCCCGAATCCACCGAAGCCGACCTCGACAGCGTTGGCGGTGTAGTTGATGCCGGCCATCGAACCCTGCGCGATCGGGTTCTGGCCGGTGATCAGGTCGGAGACATCGAGGGAGTCGGAGGAGAGGCTCTCGATGACGGGTGTGATCTGTGCGAGGCCGGTGTTGGCGATTCGCATGCCGACGGCCTGGGAAGAAAGGGAACCGTCCGCGACGAAGTGGGTGTTGATGTCGTCGACCGCGACGATCGTGACGCGGCGACGGATGAAGACGGTGCCCTTCGAGAACTCGGCGATGATCGGGTTGAAGATCTGGCCGGGATCGATGGGCACGGTCACGTCGACCGTGCCGATGTTCGGCGCGCCGACGACGGGTGTGCCGTTGATCGTGATGTCGGCGCCGGTGGCCCTGGCGACATCGAGCGTGACGATGACGCTGGTACCGGACACGAAGTCGCCCTGAGCGGGCGACAGGATCTGGATGTTCGCGGGGGGGCCCGAGGGGGGGCAGCCGAGGAGGGCTGTCGCAGCGAGCAGGCAGACGAACAGGTGTTTTGTGCGCAGAATCATGGTGAGGCTCCCCCAGATAGAGCGCGCATTTTACCAATCGGTAAGTCAATTGAAAGAGAATTTTGGGTCCCACAGGGCGAAAGCGAGTCGAATTGGAACACTGAGTCCAATCGGACCACTAGTGGTAGTCGTGGGAGCCGTAGCCCGTTTCGTGCCCCCCATGGGAGTTTGCGCTGGATGGCGTGGCCAGAGGCCGAATGCTCCCCACCTTCACATGGATGACCCCGTCGATGTTCTGGACCACACCGGCCACCTCGAGGAGTGGTGAGGCGTGGAGGGGAATGCGCAGCCGGGCGAAGACATCCGGGGTGAGGACCGCATTGGACATGCCGGTCTCGTCCTCGAGCGTGAGGAAACAGAAGCCTTTCGCCGAGCCGGGCCGCTGGCGAACGATCACATGCCCCGCCGTGCGCACGAAACGCCCGTTCGGCAGTTCGCCCAGGGCTCGGGCGGGGAGCACGCCGCGGGCGCCGAGTTCCGCACGTAGGTGGCCCATGACATGGGGGCCGGTCGTGAGCCCGGTGGTGCGGTAGTCCGCCAATGTGGTTTCGAGGGGCGTGAACTCGGCGAGCGGGGAGGGCGCCTCGCTTCCGGGTGGCTTCGTCCCCGCAAACAGCGATTGGGGATCGCGCTCCACCGCGGCCACCTGCCAGATCGCCGACCGTCGCGTCGGTGCCGTCGGGTCGATCGACGCCAGGGCGCCGGATTCGGCCAACCCATCGATCTCGTTCCGCTTCGGCGCCACCCGCTTCGCAAAATCGGCCAGCCCCGCAAACGCCCCATTCGCCCGTTCCGCGACGATCCGCTGCCCCGTTTCTCTCGAAAGCCCCGCTACGAAACGCAACCCGACGCAACAGCGGGGACGCTCCTGTTGTGTCGGTTCGAGGGTGCACTTCCAGTGGGAGCGGGCGACGTCGATGGGGAGGATCTCGACGCCATGGCGCTGGGCGTCCTTGACCAGGGTGGCGGGGTTGTAGAAGCCCATGGGCCAGGCATTGAGCATGCCGACCAGGAAAGCCGCCGGGTGATGGGCGCGAAGGTAGGCGGAGGCGTAGGCGATCAGGGCGAAGGAGGCCGAGTGGGATTCGGGGAAGCCATACAGGGCGAACGAAGTGATGCCGCGAATGATCTCCTCCTGGGCCTCGCCGCGAATGCCCCGCGCCTCCATGCCACTGCGCAGGCGGGCTTCGATCTGGACCATGCGCTCGGCAGAGCGCTTGAAGCCCATGGCCCGGCGCAGTTCTTCGGCCTCGCCGCCGGTGAAGCCCGAGGCTTCCATCGCCAGCCGCAGCAGTTGCTCCTGGAAGATGGGCACGCCGAGGGTGCGCTTCAGGATCGGTTCGAGTGAAGGATGGGGATAGGTCACGGGTTCGCGGCCGGCGCGTCGGTTCAGATAGGGATGCACCATCTTCCCGACGATCGGGCCCGGTCGGATGATCGCGATCTCTACGACCAGATCATAGAAGCACCTGGGCTTCATACGCGGCAGCGTCGCCATCTGGGCGCGGCTCTCGATCTGGAAGACGCCCACCGTATCCGCCTTCTGGATCATGTCATAGGTGAGCGGATCGTCGGGTGGGAGGTGGGCGAGGTCGATCTCCACGCCCTCGTACTCGCGGATCAAGGGGATCGTCTGTTCGAGGGCGTCGAGCATGCCGAGGCCCAATAGATCGATCTTGATGATCCCGAGGTCGGCCAGGTCGTCTTTGTCCCATTGCACGACCCGCCGCCCCGGCATGGCCGCGGGCTCGATGGGGACCACCTCGTCGAGTCGATCGTGGGCGATCACCAGTCCCCCGGTGTGCTGGCCCAGGTGTCGCGGCAGCCCCTGCATCTGCTCGGAGAGCTCGAGCAGCAGCTGGATGCGTGGTGAAGCCGGGTCGACGCCAGCCTCCCGCAACATGGCTCGCGAATCATCCGCGTCTTCGCGGAAATGGAACTGGCGAAGCTTCTTTGCCAGCCGGTCGAGGAAATCCATCTCCATGCCCAGCACCTTGCCGATTTCCCGGAAGGCGGAGCGGGTCCGGTAGGAGATGACGGTTGCCGTCATCCCCACGCCGTGGGGACCGTACTTCTCGTAGACGTATTGGATTGCCTTTTCGCGCTGATCACCGGAGGGCAGGTCGAGGTCGATATCCGGCCACTCGCCGCGCTCTTCGGAGAGAAAGCGCTCGAAGAGAAGCTCCATGCCGACGGGATCCACGGCCGTGATGGCCAGCGCATAACAAACCGCACTATTCGCCGCCGAGCCGCGCCCCTGGCAGAGGATTCCCTGCTCCCGGGCGAAGCGTGCAATATCCCAGACGATCAGGAAGTACCCGTCCAGTTCGAGCTTCCCGATCACCGAGAGTTCGTGCTCGATCTGCGCGTGTGCGCGCTGCGGCAAGGGGCTTCCGTAGCGTTCCCGCGCACCGGCGAAGGTGAGCTTGCGCAGCCAGGAGCGCTGGCACTCGCCTTCGGGTGTGGGGTAGGTGGGGAATCGGTAGCCCAGATCCTCGAAGGTGAACCCGCAGCGCTCGGCCGTCTCGTGGGCCGTGCGTAGCCATTCGGGGCGATCGGCGAAGCGCGCTGCCATCTGTGCCGGGGTGCGCAACGTGCGTTCACCGTTCGGGAGGAGCCGCCGGCCCGCCTTGTCGAGCGTGGTCTTCTCGCGCAGGCAAGTGAACGCATCGAGCAGCCTCCGGCCCTCGGGCCGCGCTACCCGCACGTCGCCCCAGGCGGCGATGGGGACGCCACAACTCTCTGCCACCGCCGTCGCAAAGCGGTTGCCTCCCTCGAGTGACCGGTCGAGGGCTCGCCCCACGCCGAGGGCGAGATGGCCTGGGCCAAAGATGCTGTGCAAGCGGTCGAGCCGCGTCGGGGTGAGTGAGCCGGTTGCTGGCACCAGGGCCGTGAGCCCGCCGGTATGGGCTTCGAGTTCCTCCCAGCTGGCATGGGCCTCGCCCTTGGGTGCGTTCTCCTGGGCGACGGTCAACAGCCGTGAGAGGTTGCGGTAGCCCTGGCGGGTCTCGGCGAGGAGCACCAGTGGCCCGCCGGCAGCCTGGGCA
Organism: bacterium; assembly: GCA_024228115.1. Classification (NCBI taxonomy): domain Bacteria; species bacterium. Next base: position 5,908 of record JAAETT010000394.1, on the reverse strand, counting down.
AGTTCGGCCCCGACGATGGCGCGCAGCCCGGCGCCATGGGCAGCCGCGTGGAAGCGAGGCGCGCCATACAGGCCATCCCGATCGGCCAAGGCGAGTACGCCGTGGCCCAGCTCCGCCGCGCGAAGGGCGAGATCTTCCGGATTCGAGGCGCCCTCGAGGAAAGAAAACGCGCTGCGACACCGCAGCTCGACATAGGGGGGTGTGTCGGGCAAGAGTTCCGATTTTCGTGTTTTGTTCGCCTTCAGTCAAGTGTTTCCAGGCCACGGATTTGCGCCATCCTCCAGGGGTGGATGACGCCCCGCTCGCACTCGTCGTCGATGACGAGCCGATCGTTCTGCGCCTCGTTGCTCGGATCTTCGAGCGGAGTGGAGCCGACGTGCATGCTGCGGAGGATGGCGCCTCCGCGATCGCATGGTTGAAGGCGGCCCACCGTTCCGTGGACCAGGCGCTGATCGATGCCACCATTCCTCCCGATGGCGCTGCCCCTGTCATCGAGGCGCTTCGGGCCCACGATCCTTCCGCGGCCATCGTCCTGAGCAGCGGCAAGCCCCTTCAGGCCGATCATCAACGTCTGCTCGAGACGGTTGGTGCTGTCTACCTCGCCAAGCCGTTCGGGCCCCAGGCACTGCTCAACGCCGTCGAGGCCGCGCGTCGGACGTGACACGGATCCTCGTCATCGGTGCTGGGGCGGCGGGTCTCGCCGCTGCACGGCGGCTGCGGGTTCTGGGCCGAGATGTCGAGGTGATCGAGGCCGCTACGCGGACCGGGGGGTACCTCGCAAAGCAGCCGCTTTGTGTCGTCGACCCGGAAGCCCAGTCTCTCCTGGCAGGGCTGTGCCTCGAGAAACCACTGCTGACCACGGTCGTTCAAGAAGATCTCCCGCAAGCGCCTGAAGCGCGAGATGCGGCCCCGGGATGGCGCCGGCAAGCGGCACGTTGGCGCGAAGCCTTCAGATCAACCAAGAACCACGCGCAAGAACCCCAAGGCCCGCTTGTCACGCCGCCGGAGTTGGCGACGGGCCCTGCCGTCGTCGACGCCCTGGCAAACGGGATTCCGATCCGGTTTGGATGGGAAGTCATCGACGTCGCTGCCACCGAAGCGACCGCGACGGTCCGCTATGTCGCACCGAGTGGCGAGCGTACGACCCTGGCGGACGGCGTGATCGTCAGTATGCCACTCGGGAAGCCCGAACAGGGTGGCCGGCACATGACCGTGTTCTTCGAGAGCACGGGCACCGATCCGAGCGACGGGCCAATCGCTCTACACAATGTTCCGGACGCGGATTCCGGTGCGACGAGCGTGTGGATGCTTCAGGTGGAAGGGCATGCGACGACGCGCATCGATCTTTCCGATGAGACATCCGACCAGTGGTGGGATCTCCCGGATGAGGAAGTCGGGACGAGCCTCTGGGATCTCCTGCCGTCGGCTCTTTCCCTGGCGGGAAGTCGGCCGTCGGTGCACCGCTTCATCGTCCCGGGTTCTCCTGGCCGGGAACGTCCCCAGGAGGGGCCTCGCATCGTCCACTCCGACGCCTCGAGCCCGGGCCTTGTCTGTGCTCTGGCCGCCGGGCTCGATGCCGCCGAGAGGTTGATCTAGCGAGAAGCCCCGGCGAGTTCCTCTGCTTCGCTCAACATCTCTTCGAGCAGGGCCAGGCCGCCCTGCCAGAAGGCCGGATCCGTGATGTCGAGGCCTACCCGGGCGAGGAGTTCCGGGGGCGATGCGGATCCCCCGGCGCGCAGCAGTTCGAGATAACGCGGCACGAAGGCCTCTCCTTCCTCGTCGTAGTGCCGGACGAGGGCGAGTACGAGCAACTCCCCGAAGGCGTAGGCGTAGCAGTAGAAGGGCGAGTGCACGAAGTGGGGGATGTAGAGCCACCACCATGCGTAGTCGTCCGTGAGCGTGATCGCATCGCCTAGCATCGCTGCGTTGGCCGCGAGCCAGAGCTCGTTGATGCGCGGAATGGCCAGCTCCCCCTCTTCGCGTCTGGCCGCGTGGAGGGATTCCTCGAAGCGGGTCATGGCCACCTGGCGAAAGACCGTGGCGAATGCGTCCTCGAGCTTGCCGCAGAGAAGCGCCAGCCGGGTCTTCGGGTCGTCTTGCTCCTTCAACAGCCGACGAAAGACCAGCATCTCCCCGAAGACGCTTGCGGTTTCTGCCGTTGTGAGCGGGGTGCTCTGCTCGAAGAGGCCCTGCTCTCGCGCCAGGTGCTGGTGGACGCCATGGCCCAGTTCGTGGGCGACGGTCATCACGTCGCGCAGGTTGCCCGTGTAGTTGAGCAGGACGTAGGGGTGGACTGCGGGGAGCGTCGAAGCGGAAAAGGCCCCGCCGCGCTTGCCTTCGCGGAGTTCTGCATCGATCCAACCCTCGTCGAAGAAGCGTGCAGCGATTCCGGCCATCTCGGGCGAGAAATCAGCGTAGGCCTCCAAGACGATGCGCCGCGCTTCTCCGAAGCTCCGCTCACCCTGAGGCTCACCGATCGGCGCGTACCGGTCGTAGTCTTCGAGCGCTTCGATGCCCAGCAGTTTCGCTTTCAGGCGGTAGTAGCGCTGGACCATCGGGTAGCCGGCCTCGCACGCATCGAGGAGTGCGTGCACGGCCGGTCCTTCGATTTCGTTCGCCAGGTTTCGGGCCTCGATCGGATCTTCGTAGCTGCGCAAACGATCCTGGGTCGCTTTCTCCTGCACGAGTGTGTTGAAGATGAAGGCGAGCACGTGAGAGTGCTCTTTCAAGCCCGCGGTAAGGCCGCGGGCGGCTGCCCGGCGGTGATCCCGGTTCCCGTCATAGAGCAGCGAGAGCACCTCTTCCTCGGAGAGGTCCCGGGTTTCTTCCTCCAGTTCCACGGAGAAACGGGCAGCGCCCAGGATCTCGTCGAAGAGCCGGCTCCAAGCGCGCTCCCCGGTGTTGGCCGTTTCTTCGAGGATGCGTTCCTCGGGCTCGGAGAGAACGTGGGGTCGATAGCGGCGAAGGGATTCGAGCAGGTGTTTGCGCCCTGCAAGCTCCGGCTCCGCCAGTAGCCCGGCAACCCGCTGTTCCTCGACCTCAACCCACTCGAGCTCGAAGAAGAGCAGGTGTTGGCGAATCGCAGTGCCGCGCTCTTGCACGAGCTGCAGGAGAGCGCCGTGGGCGGGGGCCTGGGTATCCCCGGCGAATTGCAGCTGGGCAAAGGATCCGGCCCGGGCGACCGGTTCCTGCAGATCCTCGTAGGCTGCGACCGCTGCGGCCAGATCTGGGGCGGAGAGCGTCGCAATGCCCCCGCGGTAGCGTTTCTCGAACGCACAGGCGGCTTCGAGCGCCGCGGCCAGATCCGCCTCCAACCCTTCGCGGGCCGGTTCGCGGTACAGGTGGGACAGGTCCCAGCGTACGCCCGCTGCGGGCCCGGTTCCGACGGTCGGAGTCGATTCTTCTGTGGTCGATGTGGGATCGCTCATGGCCGGGGACGTTACCTTTCCGTGCTGTGAAGTCCCGCCGGCAGCAAACGATTCTGCACGCCGACATGGATGCGTTCTATGCGTCCATCGAGCAGCGGGATCGGCCCGAGCTGCAAGGCAAGCCCGTCGTGGTGGGTGGCAAGGGGGCTCGCGGTGTGGTGTCGGCTGCCAGCTACGAGGCACGCAAGTTCGGTATCCACTCGGCCATGCCAAGCGCCCAGGCGCTGAAGCTGTGTCCAGAGCTGATCTTCCTCTCCGGTCGCATGTCGGTCTACAGCGCCGAGTCCAAGCGGATCTTCGAGGTCTTCCGCCGTTTCACGCCAGCCGTGGAGGGGCTCTCCCTCGACGAAGCCTTCCTGGACATGACGGGCACCGAGCGGTTGCACGGCCCCGTGGCGGAGGCCGGCGAACGGCTGCGCAAGGAGATTCGCGAGGAAACCGGCCTCGCGGCCTCTGTCGGCATCGCACCCATCAAGATGGTGGCGAAGATCGCCAGCGATTCGGCCAAGCCCGATGGCCTGCTCGAGATCCGGCCGGGCGAGGTCCAGGCCTTCCTCGACCCGCTACCGGTCGGGCGCATCTGGGGTGTCGGGCCGGTGGCGCGCGAACGGTTGGCGCGAATCGGAATCGAGACGATCGGAGATCTTGCACGCGCCGACGGCTCGCGCCTCGAAACCGTTCTGGGGGATTGGGGGTTGCGGGTGGCGCGCCTGGCTCGTGGCGTCGATGTTCGCGAAGTCGAAGCCTATCGGGATGCCGTCTCGATGAGCGAAGAGAACACCTTTGGGCGCGACGTCGCCGACATGCGAACCCTCGAAGCCGCCATTCTCACCCACGCGGAATCCGTGGCGCGAAGGCTGCGACGCTCGGATTCCAAGGCGCGTACGGTTGTCCTGAAGGTGAAGCTCGGTAGGCGGGTCGCTTCGGGGCCTCGCGGCTACCCACTGCTCACCCGTCGCGAAACGCTCGCAGAACCGACGGATGATGGCGGGGAAATTGCGGCGACGGCCAGGCTGCTCCTCGGCCGGACGGAACTCCGCGAACCCGTGCGGCTCATCGGGGTTGGCGCGACGAACCTGGTCTCGCGGCCCGAGCAGCTCTCACTCTTCGATGAGGGCAACGGCCGGGAGAAGCGTTCCCGCCTCAACAAGGCGCTCGACCGGCTGACGGACAAGTACGGCACAAGCGTCGTGCGGCGGGCCGGGCAGAGCGATGTCGAGCGGATGGCGCCCGCCTTGGGAATCAAACGCGGGGAGGACGAGCCGGATCGTTAGGCTCGGACGCGGGCTCGTAGGGCGTGATGCGCGGTAGCCAACGCGGGACGGCTCGTCGGTAGCGTTCGTAGGCCGGGCCGAACCGTTCGACGAGTCCCTTCTCCTCGAAGAGCGGGATGTAGATCGCGTTTCCCAGGAAGAAGGCGGCGAACCAGATCCCGAGCGCCCAGGAGCCCGTGATCAGGGCTTCGCCGACCAGGTTGAAGAGGACGCCGCTGATCATGGGATTACGCACGAAGCGGTAGGGTCCGCGAACCACCAGGGTCTCGGTCGGGTCCCAAGGCGCGAGCGTGCCGTGTCCTTCGCTGCCGAACAGCCGGATCGTCGTGATCATGAGCGTCAGGCCGATTCCGAAGCAGGCAACGGCGAGCATGCCCTGGAGCAGGCCGACGGCCGGCCACGACGCATCGCCCCTCCACCAGAGCAGCAGGGCGGGGATCGTGACGAGCACGTTGAAGGGCAGGGCGAGGATCGCGCGAAGTTCGGCGCCTTTCATCATGCGGGCTCCTTGATGGGGGAGTGTCGGCCGGGCATCTTGGCGATGCCAGCCGCTGCAGCGGGGCTCCTGACGCCCCATGGCGAGAGAGCAATCACCACCGCCCCACCTGGATGGCTGGCCAGAAACGAGATGGAGAGCCGATGAGCGAAGAGAGCAGCGAGGAGCGTGTCGCGAGGCTCAACGAGTTTGCCTCACAAAAGCACCCTGGCATGGTCGGGGTCGAGATCCTGACCTGCAGCAAGGAAGAAGTGACAGGCCAGTTCCGGGTGACGGAAGAAGTGGTAGCGGGAACCGGTTTCCTGTGGGCGCCGGTCGTGATCACCCTGGCCGACTGGCTCTGCGCCGCGGGCATCGGTGAACACCTGGATTTCGAGAAGGCCGGCTTCACGACGATCGAATTGAAGACCAACTTCCTGGGCACGGCCCGCGAGGGCGACCTCGTCTTCGGTCGCGCCCACCCGGTTCATCTCGGGCGAACCACCCAGGTCTGGGATGTCGAAATCAGCAACCAGGCTGCGCAGAAGACGATCGCCTTGTTCCGCTGCACCCAGATGATCCTGGTTCGGTCCTAGCCTGAACTATGCACGAAAGTTGGCTGAGAAGCTGGCTTTCCAATGTTTCAGCGTGCCGCGCGGCGATTGACGCTGACGGATCTCGTTTTGGGTGGTCGATGCCCATTCCGTGGCGCGAATGCGGAGTGTGCTTCG